>CAZDCJ010000076.1:0-1562 GCA_964503935.1 uncultured Candidatus Saccharibacteria bacterium | reverse complement strand
GGATTGGAGAGACATCAAGATCCTTGCCGCGAGGCTTCTTGGGGAGAAATCCCCGCCTCGGATTATCCGTTTTCTTCTTCTCTGATCTATGCTTATCCTCCTCGGGGCGGCCCTGCTTCCCATAGCGGCTGCCGGAAGCGGTACGTCCGCGTGAGCGGGAGGGGGAGAAGCTCCTCCGCATTCCCGTGCCGCGAGATTCGCCGCGGTCTCCGGTAAAGAGGTCATTCTGCGTGATTTCACTGCGGAGAGATTCCGGTAGATCGGAGACGGGAAGTTCCTTCTTGATGAGCTTCTCGATCGTCCGCACGTCGTAGGCCTGCTTGGGAGTAGCGAAAGAAATCGCGTGACCGAGGGCGTCGGCGCGGCCGGTACGCCCGATGCGGTGTACGTAGTCTTCCGCCTGATCCGGCAGATCGTAGTTGACGACGAGTTCGATGC
Organism: uncultured Candidatus Saccharibacteria bacterium; assembly: GCA_964503935.1. Taxonomy (GTDB): domain Bacteria; phylum Patescibacteriota; class Minisyncoccia; order JAHIHE01; family JAGLIN01; genus STD2-77. Next base: position 1,124 of record CAZDCJ010000076.1, on the reverse strand, counting down.
CTTTGACGTCTATGCCGCGGGCGGCGATGTCAGTCGCTACAAGGACCTGGAACTTGCCTTTCTTGAATCCTTCCAGGGCGCGCATCCTTTGTGCGAGGGTGCGGTTGGAATGGATCTCGGCGGCATTGTATCCGTGCTTCATAAGGTCGCGGGTGATGCGTTTGGCGCCATGTTTGGTCCGGGAGAATACTAGTACGCTGCCCGAACGTTGCTTCAAGAGGTTCTCGAGAAGCGCCATCTTGCTTGCGTCCTTTACGAAGAATATCTCGTGCGTGACGTTCTCAGTCGCGCTTCCAGCCGGAGCCACTTCTACGCGCAGCGGCGTCTTCATGTAGCGGTTGGCAATCGTGATGATTTCTGTCGGCATGGTGGCCGAAAAGAGCATGGTCTGCCTCTGGGCCGGCACCGATTGCAAGATACGTTTGATCTGCGGTTCGAAACCCATGTCCAGCATGCGGTCAGCCTCGTCGAGGATGAGGATCTCTACATTGTCCAAGCGGACCGTCCTTCTTTCCAAGTGGTCGATAAGCCGCCCGGGAGTAGAGATGATAAGCCGCGGATTCGCTTTGAGCTGGCGCATCTGTCTGTCCATATTCTGTCCGCCGATAAGTACGGCCGAATTCATGTTGAAGTCTCTGGCGATCTTTTCCAGTGATTCATCTACCTGGAGTGCCAGTTCCCGGGTAGGAAGGATGATGAGCGCCGTCCCCCTGGAGGCCATCAGCCTCTGGATGGTAGGGATGCCGAAAGCCAGCGTCTTGCCGGTTCCGGTCTGGGCGATACCGATTACGTCGCTGCCTATCATAGCGACCGGTATGGCCTGGCGTTGGATGGGGGTAGGCACGGTAAAACGGAGTCTTTTCAGTACTTCCATGATCTTCGGCGCGATTCCCAGTCCATTGAATGTCTGTGTTTCCATCATAAGATTAAATAAAAATAAAATTCCGACCCGATTATCCTTTAGGCCAGATTTTTATCATATGTAATAAAACTGTATGCAAAAGAATTGTCGTTAGTCATCTTTAACAACAGTATCATTTATAAGAAAATTTGTCAATAGTGCTCGGGTGGGTACTATAAAGCAAGTCTCACACACGACAATGAATTTTTAAGGAAACTAAGCG
>CAZDCJ010000075.1:0-1718 GCA_964503935.1 uncultured Candidatus Saccharibacteria bacterium | reverse complement strand
TCTTCGTCGCCGACTATATAGACTTTCACCTTCTCCCCGTATTTGGAGTCGAATACGCCCATAGCGCCAATCTTGCGCGCGATTTCAAGAGATACTTCCTCAAAATGGACCGGCAGAGCCTTAGCTATCTGCTCGTTGACAATCGCTTCTACCTTCTGCTTCTCCTCATCGGTCATCTTTTCCGGATGCGAGAAATCGAAGCGCAGCCTCTCTGCTGTGATGTTGCTCCCCTTTTGAAATACATGGTCGCCCAAGACCAGCCGGAGTGCCTGCAAGAGAAGATGTGCTGCGGTATGGAGCCGGGTCGTCTCCTCGCTATTGTCTGCCAGACCGCCCTTGAACTTTCCGGCAGACGCAGTACGGGAAAGATTCTGATGATTATGGAAATGCTCATCGAATTCGTCCTTGAGCTTGATGCTCTCGAATCCGATTCCCCGCCTCTCCAGTTCCTCTACGATCATCTCATAAGGAAAGCCGTAGGTCTGGAATATATCGAACGCTTTCTTGCCGTCGATCATCTCGAGTTTTCCGAGTTCGCGAAGCCCCGTCTCAAGCGTCTTACCGAACTTCTCATTTTCTTTCTCAAGCTCCATCACGATCTTCTCTCTGTTCCTCCGGAGGTCTGGGTATTCTTCCCCGTAGATGTCAAGTATCACATCCACCGATTGCGGAAGAAAATTATCCGTGATTTCCAAAGCGCGCGCGCTCCGAATAGCACGACGGATAAGCCGGCGCAGGATATATCCGCGATCAAGATTAGACGGTATCACCCCGTCTGAAATCATAAAGACTGCAGTACGGATATGATCGGCGACGATGCGTGCTGACTTTTCATCCTCTTTCTGCGACAACTCTTTCACTTTCGAAACGATCGGCTCTAGGACATCACTCTGATAATTATTGTCAAAACCGTTGAGCATCGCGAGCGTACGCTCCAACCCCATTCCCGTATCCACGTTCTTCTGCGCAAGGGGCACGAATTTTCCTTCGGCATCCTTGTTGTACTCCATGAAGACGTTGTTCCAGATTTCCACATAGCGGCCGCAGTGGCAGCCCGGCTTGCAGTTCTCCCCGTCCGGACAGACATCGTAATTGGTGGACCGTCCCAGATCGATGAAGATTTCCGTGTCCGGTCCGCACGGCCCGGTCACGCCCGCCGGCCCCCACCAGTTGTCATCCTTAGGCAGCGGGAATATCTTCGCCCCTTCGTTGTTCTTCCCGTCCCAGACAAGAGCATCAATGCCCTTGCCGGCGAAACACTCCTGCCAGATAGCGATTGATTCCTCATCACGCGGCGCATCCTCATCGCCTTCGAATACTGTCACTTTAAGGCGTTTAGGATCAATATTGAGATATTTCTCATCTGTCAAAAATTCGAAGCTCCAGCGGATGGACTCCTGTTTGAAATAATCTCCCAGCGACCAGTTGCCGAGCATCTCGAAGAAAGTATTATGCGTACTGTCGCCCACGTCCTCGATGTCCCCGGTGCGGACGCATTTCTGCACGTTGGTGAGCCGCGTGCCCTCGGGATGCTTCTCGCCCAGAAGATACGGCACCAGCGGGTGCATGCCCGCGGTCGTAAAGAGCACCGTCGGATCGTTTACCGGCACCACCGACGCGGACGGGATACGCTTATGTCCCTTGGATATGAAGAAGTTGATATATTTCTCTCTCAGTTCTCGTGAGTCCATTTCTTTGATTTTACGGGTAAAAAGGCT
>CAZDCJ010000074.1:0-1945 GCA_964503935.1 uncultured Candidatus Saccharibacteria bacterium | reverse complement strand
AGACCTCGGTTGCCAAACGATAAATGGCTTGAATATGCTAAAATCTGCTCCAGCCGTATTTCTCCGCTTCCGCTATCATGCTTTTGACAGGCTCGAAAGAACGCCTATGGAAAGGACAAGGGCCGTGTTTCTTAAGAGCTTCCAAGTGCGCCTTTGTCCCGTAGCCCTTATGCGCCCGAAAGCCGTACTCGGGATATTTCTCGTCCAGCTCCGCGAGAATGCGGTCCCGCGTGACTTTTGCCATAATAGAAGCGGCACTTACGGACAGCATATGCTCGTCCGCCTTGGGCACCGCGAGCTGATCGAAGGGAAAATCCGAAAGCGTGGCATTGCCGTCGATAAGAAGGAAGTCCGGCCGGAGTTCCATCTTCATTACCGCCTCCTCCATCGCCTGCTTCGCGGCATTCAGGATATTGATCTCGTCTATCACCTCGCCGGGGACTTTCCCGACTGCCCAGCACCTCACTTCCTTCGCGATGAAATCATAGAGCTTCTCCCGCTTCTTTTCCGAGACCTGCTTGGAATCCCGCACTCCCAAGGCGATAAGCTCTGCCGCGATGGCGCGGTCGCTGCCTACAATCACCGCGCCCGCCACCACGGGACCCACAAGCGGACCCCTTCCCGCCTCGTCGATCCCGGCGATAAGGGAATATCCCCTCCCGAGAAGTTCTTCTTCTTTCTTGAAATCCGGAATCGTCATATGCGGACCCTCTACCGATTAATTTTCCTCATTATAGCCCCGGCCGGAACAAAAGCCAAGGAATCTTCACAAAAAAATAGAGAGGGTAGGTTTCCCGCTCTTAATAATCATCTTTCTTGCATCCGATCAATCTTCGAATCGAAATCTTTTTCTGCGATCAACTCTCCTGAGGTATTACGGATTTCGACGAAGCCCCTGGAGAGATTCGCGATGCTGTATGCGGGACTGAAAGTCCAGTTCCTTTCGTCGAAATCGAATTCGGAAATATAGGTATCGGAATACCATTCCCGAATACCGTCATCTCCGACGCGATAGATCACGATGCGCCAGAAATGCGGGGTGTTGCCTGCCGCAGGATTTTCGTCCCTTATCCTGAGAGCGAGAGTCGTGTCTGTCGCGCGGAAGACATCCGGGATGCTTATGCCTTCTTCGATGCCGACATAAGAGGGAGATATTTTCCGATCAACCATCTTCTCACTGCCGACGGATACTACCACCCTGTCGGGCTCGGCGGCAAGATCCAAGAATCTGGATACGGAACCCATATCTTCCGCAAACTTTATGAAAGGCTCCTCGAAACCTCCCAGATACTGCGCGCCATCCCCGCTTCCATTGAAGAAATCCACCGAGATATTCCCGGCAGGCTCATAGATAGAGAACTCCGTGGAGTTTTCATCGCCATAATGCGGATAGATGCCGAGACGGACGAAATTTACCGTTACCCAGCCTTCGGCTATCTCCACTCCGCCGATATCCAACCTGTCTCTTTCCGCTTCTAAAGTGATATTTTCCAAGAGAGCCGTCTCCTCCATACTAAGCGAAGAAACCACCAGCTCCTTCATATCTTCCGGAGCGACGCTGGCTTCGATACTGCCTACATTCTCATTCAAGGGATCGTAGGGGTTCGCCCCCGCGGTTCCTCCAGGACCGGATCCGCGAACCTCTTCATAAGAATCCTCCTCTTCGGGAGGAAGCGGCACTTCTACCGGAGTAGTACTTTCCGCCGCGGCGGAAGTATCAGTCTCAGCCGTATGCAAAGCGGGATAATTCCTATCCGAAAAAATCCTCTCGTTCCCGACATCATCTCCCGGAAGAGAAGTCTCAATGCATCCGGCAAAAACCAGGAATATGGCAAACGATACAAATACGAATGCTGCGACGCTATATCTATTCTTCAAGCATAACACCTGTCTTTGTTTCTATTTTTGTTATCTAATCATACGCTTTTTTCCGAGCTTTGTCAAC
>CAZDCJ010000073.1:0-2467 GCA_964503935.1 uncultured Candidatus Saccharibacteria bacterium | reverse complement strand
CTCTGCAATCGGCGCAGAAGGAAACCTTCGTGAAATCCATGTCCCATGATGCATTCTTAGAAAACTTTTGTTCGGGTAGCGAGGGGGTCCATCAGGTATGTTTCCGTCGCGGTCCGAACGAGAAGGAAATCATGGATTATTTCTTCGGAAGGCCGAGAATCGTCTTTGAGAGAAAATACCCGATCAATATCGGGGCAAATGTAATCATAGAAATAGACGGTGAGACCCATCTCGACAATATCCTTCGAGAAGGAGGGTGGGATATCTGTTCCGGAGGAATTATCCATGCCCGGACTGGAGATTACAGCAGTCTATTCCGCCTGTGTCTATTCGGATATTACTTCGAAGAAACGTGGAAGGCAGAAGTGGATCCTCAGAGCCGGATAAGGCGTGAACCTGAAAATTCGGAGGAAAAATTCGATCCGGGCGGGTTTGTAGATGAAGTATTGAAAAAAATTAAAGGAATCTCCGTATTTGGCATAAACGATGCGGAAGGTGTCAGGGATGCTCTTCGGGGGATGGGTTTTTATTCTGTCAGCGAGGAGGAAAAAAGAAGTCTGGGGCTATAATCGGTCCCTTTTTATTTTGCCTGCATGCGTGTTATCTCTGAGGAAATATTATCAAAGACCCCGGCTTTCCAAGCGGGGTCTTATAAGGATCATTCTACGACGATGGCACCTTTCATGAAGGGGTGGATGGGGCAGAAGTAGTCATACACTCCCGGTTCGAAGAAGGTGTAGGAGAAAATCTCTCCCTGGGCAAGGGGAGGCGAGACGAAATCTCCCGATCCGACCTGGTGGATCATGCTGTCTTCGTTCTTCCAAGTCACAGTGGTTCCCGGCGCCACCGTGAACGGGGAGGGGGCGAAGACAGAATTCTTGATGCTTACCATCTTGCCGGAAGAGTCCGTGTCGGGCGGCGGAGGGAACGGAGGCTTTTGGTCGTCGGACCCTTCCGAAGTCCAGCTTTCATATCGCCGGCCATAGAGGAGGAAATATGCTGCCGCGATTGCCAGTAAAAAGGCTATAGTAATCATGGTTTTTTTGCTCATAATTTTATTTTAGCTTTTTAAGGCGCAGGGGGTATATTGATGAAGTATACTATGATAGCATGATAATAAGAAAGCGGCAAAGGTACGGCCGTCAGAGGGAAGGATGGATATTTATCCCGGTTCGTGGTATCTTGGGAATATGGGTTTGAAACGGGCAGGACAGATAAATTCGCATATTATGAGACAGAAAGAAGCGCTTGAGATGCTAAAGACGGGGGAAAACATATTCTTGACCGGACCGGCGGGTTCGGGCAAGACTTTTTTGCTGATCGAATATATCCAGTATCTTCGGAAGAACGATGTGTCGGTGGCGGTTACGGCTTCGACGGGCATCGCGGCGACCCATATCGGCGGACGGACGGTGCATTCCTGGTGCGGGATGGGAATCGAGGATGATATGCCGATTGAGAAGATCAACGCGCTTCGGAGGCGCGATTATCTCGTCCGGAGCGTGGCGCTGACGCGTGTACTCATCATTGATGAGATTTCCATGCTGAGCGCGAAGCAATTGGATCTCGTGAACCGGATCTGCCAGGCATTCAAGGAAGATATGCGGCCGTTTGGCGGAATGCAGGTAATCTTCTGCGGGGATTTCTTCCAGCTGCCGCCCGTCTCGGGAGGCGGGAAGGATGCGCAGTTCGTTACCGCGTCCGAAGTCTGGAACGATATGGATCTCCGGGTCTGTTATCTTACGGAGCAGCATCGGCAGTCGGATAAGAAATTCCTCTCTGTGCTCAAAGAGATCCGGGAGGGGGAAGTGACAGCGGCGACGCGGAAGATATTAGAAAAGAGGACGGGCGCTAAAGCGAAGTCTGCTATAAAGCCTACCAAGCTCCATACGCACAATATCGACGTGGAAAATTATAATCTCGGCGAACTCCGGAAAATCAAAGGTAAGGAGCTTGTCTTTGAGATGGAAGGTGAGGGGCTGGAGAAATTGGTCGAAAATATGAAGAAAGGATACTGCCTCGCGCCGCAGCTTCTAGGCGTAAAAGTCGGGGCGACGGTGATGTTTGTCAAGAACAATTTCGGCAAAGGTTTTGTCAACGGGACTTTGGGAAAAGTGACCGATTTTGACAGTGAGAGCGGCTATCCGCTGGTGGAGACGCTCACGGGGAATATTATCGAGGCAAGCCCCGAGCAGTGGATGGTCGAAGATGGCAAAGAAATCATCGCGTCGGTGCGGCAGGTGCCGCTCCGACTGGCGTGGGCGATTACGGTGCACAAGAGCCAAGGGATGAGTCTTGATGCGGCAGAGATGGATCTGCGCAAGACTTTCGAATATGGGATGGGGTATGTGGCTCTGTCGCGCGTACGTTCTCTATCTGGAATGTATCTTGCGGGATTCAACGAGATGGCGCTTCGTACCAAGCCGGAGGCAATCGCGCTCGACAAGGACCTCCGGGCAAGGTCCGA
>CAZDCJ010000072.1:0-2627 GCA_964503935.1 uncultured Candidatus Saccharibacteria bacterium | reverse complement strand
ATTCCCCTACCAAAGGACTTGCCGGAAGATTTTTACATGTCTCGAAAAGGCATTTTCGTAACGATTTACAGCGATCAAGACAGCAAGAGATGCCTTCGCGGCTGCGTAGGGACCTTCGAGCCTTCGAAAGACAATATCGCCGAAGAAATCATACAGAATTCCGTACTTGCCTCGCGGGAAGACGGCCGCTTCTTCCCCGTAAAAGAAGCCGAGCTTCCGGATCTTTCCTATGAGGTCAGCATCCTGGAGCCACCTGAGCAAATATATTCGAGTGAAGACCTCGACCCGAAGAAGTACGGAGTGATCGTAAGGACGCCCGACGGCCGCTGCGGACTCCTGCTTCCGGACATCGAGGGTGTAAATTCCCCTCTCCATCAGATCGGGATTGCCGCACAAAAAGGCTGCATTGATTTCCAACACGAAGAATTCACCCTATGGAGATTTACCGTAACGAAACATAAAGAATAGGGTAGATACAGAAACACAAGATTTTGTGTTCCTACAAAACACACCCCCGGCGCTCCGCGCCGCCCCCTCTCCAAAGGGGAATAAAAACAAAATCCAACGCACCCGGTACTTTTCGGTATTACTCACCTTCACCTAAGGTTTCAGCGAGGTAAGCTCCTCTTAAAAGGGAATGAATGCGATATCTCTTTCCGGCATCCTTTTGAAAGATAATATGATTCTGATAGTCTTAACGATATGCAGCAAAAAGAAAAAATGATCGCCGAAGTCATACCGGCCGTGAAACTTCCCCGGGACATTTCCCAGTCCTGGAGCTACGGAGTTCCGGAAAAGCTGCGGGATCGCGTACGTATCGGCGACACGGTAAAGATACCTTTCCGTAAGAAGGAGCTTTTAGGCGTAATCGCTTCTTTCCCGAAGAAAGACACCGCCGGCTTCAAGCTCAAAGACATAATCGAGGTGCTTCCCGATCTCAGTCTCTCGGAAAACCAGCTGAAAATCGCGCGTTTCATAAGCAGCTATTATTTCATTCCGATCGGCATGGTAATAAAGCCGATGTTCCCTCCTCAGGTTAAGCGTGAGGCACGAACCAATATCGGCCTCAATCCTCTGCCGGAAATCGCTCCTATCGGCAAAGAGACTCTCTCTGCCATCAACGAGAAGGCAGGAGGCTCCGACCGTATCCTTCTCCTTCACAGCCTCGGCTCCGAAAGGCACGCGCTCTACCTGTCTCTCATCGAGGAAATGCAAGCAGACTCGCAAGCGCTCCTCATGATGCCGGAGGCTTTCGATATCTACGGCATCGCGAGATACTATATCGACCGTCTCAAGGAAGACAAAGTCGCTATCATATCAAGCGATATCACCAAGAACCAATACCTTGCCGAGTGGCGGAAGATCAAGAGCGGGGAAGCCCGCCTCGTCATAGGAACACGTCAGGCGATATTCGCGCCCTTTGCAGGTCTTCGACTCATCATCGCGGACGAGGAGCATAACTCCAGCTACAAGCAATGGGACCAGAACCCCCGTTACCACGGCATCGATACGGCTGTCGAACTAGCAAGGATCAGCAAGGCGAAGGTCATACTCTCCTCCCCGACCCCCTCGCTCGAAAGCTACTCCCGCACCCAGACGGACTTCACCCTTTCCGACATCTCTCAAAAACCGGAAAGATTTCCCGAAATAATCGACATGGATACCGAGAAAAGGAACGGTAACTACACTTTCATCTCCGAAAGGCTGGAAAAGGTCCTACTGGATAATATCTACGAGAAGAAGCAGGCGCTCGTCTTCATTCCCCGCCTCGGCGAAAAGACCGTCCATCTATGCAAGGACTGCGGCCATATCGCGCAGTGTCCGGCTTGCGAAAGCCCGCTTATGAGCTACCGCGGCAAACTCTATTGCCCGCGCTGCAAGACAGAATACGAACCTCTCCGAGAGTGCCCCAAATGCCACGGACAGGATATCGGCGCTTTCGGCGGCGGAAGCGAACGCGTATTCGCGGAAATTTCCCGGCTTTTCGAAGGCAAGAACATCCGCGTTACGGAGCTCGACAGCAGCATCTCAAAAGACAGCGGAAAAAGCAAGAAGGTGCTCGCGTCCTGGCAGAAAGGCAAGATAGACGTCCTCGTCGGGACGCAGATGATCTGGAAGGATTATGTCATGGATAATCTCGCCGTCATCGCCGTCATCTTCCCTGAAATCATCTTCAGCGCGCCCGGCTTCCGCTCGCGCGAGAAATCCCGCCAGTTCCTTACGAGGATATATCGCCTCGCGCAAGATAAGACCGTCATCATCGAGAGCCGCAAACCCGGCCATCGCTATTTTGACGAGATGAAGAAGCTTCCCGCAGCAGAATTCTGCGAAGAGGAAATGCGAAGCCGCAAGGCCGGACTCTCGCCCTTCCCCTACCCGCCGGAAGGCAGGCTCATCAAGCTCATTTATAAGCACCCCGACAAAGATGCTGGCAGGCGCGAAGCGAAATGGCAATACGAAAAGCTAAAGAAAGAGATATGGGATCGCCATCTCGGGGACGATTTCGAGATAATCCCCCCCTTCCCCGCCCAGAGCTTCCGCGAATACGACAAGTACCGCTACCACATCATCATCCGACATAAAAACGGACTTGATATGCAAGTCCGTAACGCGCTTCTGGATCTGGT
>CAZDCJ010000071.1:0-2752 GCA_964503935.1 uncultured Candidatus Saccharibacteria bacterium | reverse complement strand
ACCAAGACCCCTTGATTATCTTCCGACAAGAAATCTATAGGTGAATGAGAATCATCAGGCTTGGCGATACATTCTTTTGATTACGACCGTTTATATATACGAAAACACCGGCCCGTTGGGGTCGGTGTTTTGCTGTCTATACGATTTGCTGACAACTACCCCTGATACTTCTTAGATGCGATAGCCCTAAACGACGAAGCCTGGGTTCCCGATTTCTCGGGAATGACGAAAAAACATTGTCATCTCGAAGGAGGAACGACTGAGAGATCTGGGAAATGCACGGAACCGCTATAAGAAATTCTTTTTATGAACATGACATTCTTACTTGCATCTTAACTTCCCAGATTCCTCAATCGCTTCTTTTGAGTCGCTCATGTCGGAATGACAAGATAATTTCCAGGATTCCCACCTGCTCGGGAACGACAAACAAATAACTGCCATTCTCCTTGATCACTCTCCTTCCCGGAAATACCTTACCATCCACAGAAGCGGCATGCTCTTGCCGGCAGGAAAGACATAGTCATCCGCCTTGCCTTCGACTTCGAATCCGGACTTGCGATAAAATTCGATGACGCCCGTATTGAATTCCACGACTTCCAGATATACCGGCTTCCCTTCGCCGAGCCATTCAAGAGCTTTTCCGATCAGCCGCGAACCGACACCTATCTGCTGATATGAAGGCAAGATATAAAGAGCGCCGAGCTTATTCCGATCACCCCGATCGGCTGAACACATGCCGATGATTTCGCCGCCGTCTTTGGCAACCCAGATATGGCCGGAGACGCTGCCGCTTCCGATAAGCTCTTTCATCCGCTTGATCTTTTCCAGATCAGCGCTTTGTCGCGAACGGATATCCGCTTCGCCAATGCCGTGTTCCCGATTGGAATATGCCGCTATCCACACGTCATTCATTAGTCTTCTTATTTCTCCAGCTTCATCCGCCTTAGCATCCGTAATCCGGATCGCCTGCGCTTTGCGCGCTTGGAACTGCCTTATCTTCTCGAGATATGCCTTATCCTTTTCCCGTCCGTATTCCCGCACCATCATCTCCTTCCATCCCCTCACGACATTAAGGCTCGCGAACCGGAACCCTCCGTACTCGAAAGCGTTGCTGAAGATCTTTTCATAAATCTTCTCCCGCCCCGGCCACACCGTGCCGATATCGACATTGATACCGCCGGCCGATAACTTGTAAAACTTCTGCGCCGGATTATCATGGAATAAAACCTCCCGCATTTCCTCCGTAGGCGCGAAGTCATCTCCCACCGCGATATCAAGATCATTCAGGTCTTCCAATCCACGAAATCCGACCACGCCGAGCAAATAGAGCGGCGCCGAACCGAACACCACAAAATCGCATCCCAGCTTTTCCCGAAGCTCGGAAAGGACGGGGGATACCGCTTCCAAGAATTTATGATTGATTTCCATTTTCCTATTGTTGAATAAGATTCTTCAGCTTTCCAAATACTTTCTTAGGCGGCCAAAAATCACCAACGACACCAACAATGCAGCCTCCGCATATATCGACATCTTCCGGCAAGTCCAATTCTCGCGAGACCTCCTCGATATTCTCAAAAAAAATCTTCTCTGCTTCTTCATCTGCCTGCCAATAGTTTCCTCGAAAGAATATCAACTTATCCTCATGAACAACCCCTCTGACAATTTCCTCATAATTCCTGTCAAAACCGAGCTCTTTCATCCATTCCTTATGGGATTTCTCGTCTTCTTTCGGAGCCGCATAAGCCTTCCCTCCGATTATACAGAACATCCTTCTTTTCTTATGATATTCCCGTTCATTCATAATTGTATATAATAAGCATTAAGCGATGAAAGCTTAGTTATAATTTTATATAACTACTTCCGTTCTGTCTAACAATCATTAAAAAATCGCTAGACGGCCAGAATATCCCCACTTTCGAATCCGCAAAGGCTATACAGGATATAAAAAAACCGGCCCCGAAGGCCGGCTTCTCATAAGGGAGCGGGTGACCGGGTTCGGACCGGCGACCTTCTCCTTGGCAAGGAGATGTTCTAGCCAACTGAACTACACCCGCATTTACTTAGATATTCTAGCATAAAAATCCCGCTTGGCAAGAGGCTAAGACAGAAGATATTGACTTTAAAACGCCATTAGGTAAAATCAGGATACGACAAAAAAGGAGGTCGCGAAATGTTCAGTATTCATTATGATGGCTTGGATAAGTATTTCGACAAGATCTATTATATCCCGCAAACGGCAAAAAGGCTCAAGGAGGCTCACGGAAATGTCCACATCATAATCCTGAGCGAAAGGGAAACGCTCCCTATCCCGAGGACATGTTGCTGCAAAGACGAGGATTTGTGCAGCAACAAGAAAAGATTTGATCCGTCCGCAGGATTTGAAATCTCCCGGATAATGCTCCCGCTGGCTCTGCGCTGCATGCGCGAGGACGCAGGAATAGTGGTCGAACTCTTCGCCTCTCTTGCGCGCGAGAAACCAGCCGATCCTGTATTCCTCGTCCTGTACCTGGATATCGACAACAAAGTTATAAACGATGCGTCTCCCACTTTGGGACTTGCCCGATTCCTGAACAAGATAAATGACAGCTTCGGGGAAAATCTGGCAGGATATGAGATCAACACGGTAGAAAAATTCAAGCTGGCAGAAACCAGAGGAAGGATAACCGAAACAAAAGATAAGAGAGCTTGATTTACGATCAGACCCTCTTTTTTATCGCCGGAATGAAGACGGCAAACAAAGAGAATATCCGCC
>CAZDCJ010000070.1:0-2777 GCA_964503935.1 uncultured Candidatus Saccharibacteria bacterium | reverse complement strand
GCCTGGCGGATCCACCAGGTAGCGTAGGTCGAGAACTTGTAACCCTTCTTGTAATCGAATTTTTCGACCGCGCGGAAAAGCCCGATGTTCCCTTCCTGAATGAGGTCGAGCAGGCTCAGGTTAGAGCTCCGGCCGACATATTTCTTGGCGATACTTACCACGAGACGCAGGTTCGCTTCCGCCAGCTGCTGCCGGGCCGCAACATCGCCCCGATCCTTGCGTTTCGCCAGTATGACTTCCTCCTCGCTCGTAAGCAGAGGCACGCGTCCAATCTCCCTCAGATACATCTGCACCGAATCATTCGATATGTTATCCAAAGAGAGATTCTTCATCTCATCTTCAACCTCCTTCTTGGTCTTCTTGCCCTCGTCTTCTCCTTCTTCCGCAAGATCAATTATATCCACTGAATCCTCCACCTTGATATTGTGCTTCTCAAGCTCGTCATAAATCTCCTCCAATCCTTCGATATCCTCTTCGATATCGGGAAAGATATGGATAATTTCCTGCTCCGTCACGAATCCCTTGGATTTCCCGCGATTGATAAGCTCCTGCAGTCTCCCTTCGTCCGTATCCGCATATCCGTGCTCGGCAGTTTCCGCTTCTTTCACTTTCTCGACCGCTGGCTTCTCGACTCTTTTCTTTACCGCCGGTTTTGCCGGAGCTGCCGCCTTCTTCTCTTTCTTTATCGGTGCAGCTTTCGCTTTCTTAGGCACAGCTTTCTCCGCCGGTCTTTTCGCCGTCTTCTTCACTTCTTTTTTGGAAACAGCCTTCTTTGCCGCCGCCTTTTTTACGCCTTTTGTTTTCATATCTTTTCCTTTCTTAGTCGTTTCCTTCTTAACTTTCACCGTCTTGACCGCCTTCTTAGACGCTGGGGCCTTCTTCGCACTCTTCTTCTGAGGCTTCGAGGCTTTTTGTCCTTTTTTGTTTTTGATTGCCGCACTCATATTTTTTTCATAACGGATAAAATCAAATGCCAGAGATCAGAAGCCTTCCTTCCCGATCTCCCCTATCAGACGGACCTGCTCTTTTGACAGTTTCTCGAGAAGCTCTGCGTTGCCGCTTTTGTCTGCCGCGCGGATTTCCATCTCGATTTCCTTCATCTTCTTTTTCAGGATGATCCCGCGGAGGTTTGCGATGCATTTCTCAGCTTCGGAAACGGCGTCAAATTCATCCTCGTCCGAATAAGATTCAACGCTAAAAATCGCAGTGTCGAGCATCGAAGATAGATTTTGGGAACCATCGGGATAAGACTGCTTATCCCCCAACTTTTGTTTGATATGTTCCAAATCGTCTTTCCGAAGCTTTTTGCTGCTTTCGAAACTACTCTCGATTTCCTTATATATATCAGAAAAATCCTCATTCTCAAAGATATCTCCAAGCCCGCAGAATTTCTCGCCGAACCGGCTGAGGTCTAGCGCGATATAGCCGAGAAGTTTCTCCTGGAGCTTGTATTCCCGGTCGGGCATCTTCTGTGGAGCTTTCTTCGCCGGCGTCCCGAAGTCCCTTACCGGCTTCTGTTGGCGGCCGACCCCCCTCATCATCTCGATAAGGATCTCCTCCTCGATTCCGATATCACCTGACAGCCTCTGCAGATAAAAACTCTGCTCGATCTTATTGCTGATCCGGGATATTATGTCGAGAAGTTCCCCGGCTATCTTCTTCTTGCCCTCCACATCCCCTTTGTCGTACTTGGAGAGCGCGCTCTCGAAATAGAAATCCATCACCTTGATCGGACTCTCCGCCGCCCTGATCCAGATCCCGGGGTCGGTCTTCACGCAATCCGCCGGGTCTTTTCCTTCCGGCACGCGGATCACGCTCACATTCATGCCTTCCGAAAGTGCCATCTCGATCCCGCGCCCCGCCGCTTTTATGCCGGCGCTGTCCATGTCGAATGAAAATACGATATTATCGGTATAGCGCTTGATGATACGCAGCTGGTCGGGCGTGAGCGCCGTCCCGGATGTAGCCACCACATTATTCACTCCGGCCTGGAATGAGGCAATCACATCCACGTTCCCCTCGACCATCACGCACTGGTCTTTCTGCCGGATGAATATCTTGGATTTGTCCAGCCCGTACAATATTCTTCCCTTATTATACACGATTGTCTCCGGTGTGTTAATATACTTGGCACTCTTCTCGTCTCCGCCCGGCATGATACGCGAAGAAAACCCCGCCGTCTGCCCTGCAATATTATCGATAGGAAACATTATCCTTCCCCGGAACCGGTCATAGTATCCGCCGCTGTCCTTCTGGACCGTCATCCCGGCCGCGAAGATCTCCTTCTCCGTAAAGCCCTTCTTCTTGAGATATTCGCTGAGGATACTCCACGAATCCGGCGCAAAGCCCAATCCGAACTTGTCTATCATCTCATCGGTAAGCCCGCGCCCCCTCAGATACTCATACGCTTTCTTTCCGCCTTTTATTTTGAGGCACTCGCGATAGAAACGTTTGGACACCGCAATCACCTCAAAGATCCGCCCCTTCTCCCCTTTGTCCTTGTATTCCACGCGCTTGAGCTGTACTCCCGCCTTGTCCGCAAGCGTCCGCAGAGCATCCACGAATTCCACCCCATCCATCTTCATGACGAAAGAAAAGATGTCGCCGCCCTCGCCGCAACCGAAACAGTGCCAGGACTGCCTTTCCGGGCTCACGATAAAAGAAGGAGTCTTTTCATTATGAAAAGGACAGCACGCCTTGAGGTTCCTGCCTGCCCTCGTAAGCTGCAGATACTGCCCGATGACTTCCTCGATATTCAGCTTGGATTTTATCTCTTC
>CAZDCJ010000069.1:0-2921 GCA_964503935.1 uncultured Candidatus Saccharibacteria bacterium | reverse complement strand
GTCCGGATTGCCTGAGTGACAGACAAAAGAAAAAACCGGAGAAAAATCGTTATTTCCCCCGGCCACTGCAAATGCAGCTATTCGTTTTTCAATCTTTTTATTTTTCTTCCGCATCTGCCGTCCTATACGCATAGATAGGACAATCGCATCCATCCCCCTGCGAAGATCCATACCCCCAGACGATAGTATCGCCGGAGATATCCACGGAAAGGTCTACGATATTCCAAAGGCCTACGGGCATAGATTTCCCGCCAGTCGTGACATTATATACCCAGATGCCCGCTTCCTCTGAACTATTTGGAATCAGCCTCACATAGATGATCTTATCCCCCCGGATCTCGGTCTTATCGAATAGCCCGGCATAGTCGGGTCGATCCGGACTCACGGAAACGATATCGCTCCTTGCTATCTGGGTCGACTGCCCTCGCGAGAGATCATAGACATAGAGATCAGAGCTTCCCTCATAAGCTGTCGTAAACAGTATCCTCCAGCCGTCGATGTGCGGATTATACAAGTCTCCCACAGGCGGTAATGTCACTGTCGTGTCATCATAGACACTATACACGCGAATTACCGTTCCCCGATCTACCTGGGCTATGTATACTATCCGATCCCCGCTCACATCCGGATCATATCCCTCTGCCAGCTCACGGGTTTTCCCGCTTTCGACATCATATAGATATACGCTGCCGCCCGCACCCCAGACGATGTTCTTGCCGGAGATGCGAGGTCTGCTGAGTTCATCGAATTCCCCGGATACATAGGAAACCTTCCTCTCGCTCAGATTATAGATTCCCAGTCTGGGTTCCTCCGATGGATCGTCCAGCCATATGACCCTATCCCCATATATATGCGGATGCGATCCGTTCGCCTGAGCGACGATCATATCCGAGCCATCCGTAAGATTGAGGTGGTGCACCGTGCCGGTATTGTCGCACCATGCGACATTATCTTGATATATCGCAGGAATAAACCCCGTGCCTATCTCCGCTATTCCAGCGGACGCCATCGGAATAGACATTCCGATGAAGAGTAAGACTAATAATATTATCAGCTTCATTTCTCTTTCCCCTTTTCTATTCTTATCAATGGACAAGGCCGGAAAGGCATATGGCGCTTATTTGAGCCATCGCTTTCCGTCATATTTTGTCGCTATTTTAAACCATTTTTTTATTTTTGTCAATGTTTGTTTTTTCACGTGAATCTCGAAATCAAACCTTCCTGTCATTCCGAGCCGCCGCAAGACATGTCGAAGAATCCCTTCGTTACGCTGAAGCTGCACATTCTACGTCCTATCCGAAGCGAAAAGATCCTTCGGCTCTGCAATTGCGAAGTTCATCCTGGTGAAAGCCGGAAGGATGACAAGAAGAAAGTTCTAACGCAGTACGTAAGGTTTACAGGATTAATTTTAATAGTTTCGCAATTCACGTTCGGAGTATTGACCGAAGCGAAAAAGGGGTGTATAATGTACAATGTAATAAAGGAAGCAAGGGTGGCCAAGATTTATTTTCGAGGGCTTTTTTTGTTCTTTCGCGACAAAAGGGTGGGATTTTTAAAAGTAACTACTCGATATGAAAGACACACAGAAAATCATCATCTTCAACCTCATCCTGATCTTCTGCCTGACCGCTTTTATGAAGGTGAAAGCGGAAAGCGACAGCACTGCACTCTCTTTAAAGATCACCAACGGCTCTCTCTCGGTTGCCGCGCCGGAAAGCGCCACTTTCACCGGAACCGATTTCTCTTTCACCGGCCAGACCAGCGACAATAACCCCATCGGAAGCATCCAGACTACCGATGCGCGTGGCAACCGCGCCGGCTGGGGCATCAACATCACCGCTTCCGATTGGCAAGACTCTTCCAATCCCTCCAAGACCATAAAATATAACGGCAACGGCACCACCGAAGGCCAGCTTGCGCTGGACATACCGGAAATCACCGGCGTCACTTCCCTTGCCGGCGACAGCGTCACCGGGATGACGATGGGGCAGGATGCCGCGTTCAGTACCGCTGCCATCAAGCTCATCACCGCGCCGGCAGGATACGGTTCGGGACAATACGACATCTCGGGGCTGGATGCCGCGCAGTATATCCCCGGCAACCAGGCGACAGGAGATTATGTGACTACCCTGACTCTTACCATCTCGTAAATATCGCACATTCATAAGGCAGTCCGCGCGTAACGCGGGCTGCTTTATTATCACTGATGATGTGCATTTACTCGATATGGATACCCCAGAGGTGGGACAAAAAGATTATTTCTTGTCCTTTGAGAGAGGAAATGAAGACTGATCCTTGCCTGCCATTCGTAACCAAAAGCGAAGGAATCCCCTGCCCTGGAATCAGTCTCATAAATAATCAGCTTATGTATGATATATATCGTTAAAGGAATCCTTCCGGAATGACAAAGGGGCGTTTTCCGAAAAATGATAAGGTTCTGATATCTGAAAGAGTAATTCCCATATGATCCTGGATTCCTGCCCGCCTAGACTTATCTAGGTGAGATTGGGGAATAAACAATCATTGTCATCCCGAATCCCCGCCCGCGCGGAGCTTATCCCGGTCCCGGATCAAGTCCGGGATGACATTGCTTGATCCGGGGCCGGAGCTTCGACGAGGCGAGCCTACGCGGAGACAGGCTCCGTGAGGGATCTTAAGAAACGTACGAAACCCATACAAAACTATCCTTTTCACGAACGTTCCATTCCCGTCCATATCATATCTCTCCCAGATTCCTCGATCGCTCCTTTTGGTCGCTCATGTCGGAATGACAGATATCCGCTGTCATTGTGAGCGACCAGCGGGAACGTCGCAACCCCATGACCACCATGCTAAAATCTCGGATTCCCGACTGCTCGGGAATGACAAAGACTGAATATCCGACATGAATCCAATCCCCCTCTAACCCATCTATCTAAGAG
>CAZDCJ010000068.1:0-3632 GCA_964503935.1 uncultured Candidatus Saccharibacteria bacterium | reverse complement strand
CAATCGGCGAAAAGCGAGGTTAATAATTAAATGCATTAATAATCTAGCATGGGGGCAAAATAGTGTCAACGATATTATTATTGTACTTACAATAGATATTATTGTCAAATATGTCTTCCTGGGATGAGGTAAGGATGAAAAAGTCGTCGGGAGAGCCATCTCGTCGGATTCCCGATATATCGCATCGCTGTCCGGATCGGCAGAAAAAGGCAAAATATGCTAGAAATAGCTCAAAAATAGGTAATTTTTAGCCGATTTTAGCAGATTATCGGATATCAAAAGGTCTTAGCCAGAACTTGTTTTTGCTGCTATAATGAAGTGTAAAAATAACTTTGGAGGCGATATGCTTAATGATTTGAATGCCAAACAGAAGGAAGCGGTCCTCAGGACGGAAGGGCCGGTGCTGATTCTCGCGGGTGCGGGCGCGGGCAAGACCAAGACGCTCACCCATCGCATCGTCTACCTTATCCGGGAAAAGGGGGTGCGGCCGGAAAATATCCTGGCGGTAACTTTCACCAATAAGGCGGCGAGCGAGATGAGGAGCCGGGTAATCGGTTTGCTCGAAGGAAAAAAGGAAGCGCGCGCGGCTGGGGCCGCCGAGCCGTTCAGTCGATATTTCAATAACCCGAGCCTGCCGCTCGTGGGGACTTTTCATAGTCTATGCGTACGGATACTCAGGGAAGACGCGCAGCATGTTGGAATCAAGCGGGATTTTGTCATCTATGACAGCGACGACCAGCTTTCTTTGGTCAAAAAGTCCATGAAGGAGCTGAATTTGAGCGCCGAGCAGATGAATCCGCGCGCGGTGCACGGCGCCATTTCGGACGCCAAGAATTCACTCAGGACTGCGGAGCAGCTTTTGAACATGGCGGACAGCATCTTTCTAGAGAACGCCGCCCGGGTATACGCGCTCTATCAGAACCGTCTCCGGGCAAATGGAGCGCTGGATTTTGACGACCTCATCATGTATGTGACTATTCTTTTTGCTGAGAAACCCGAGGTCCTGGGCAAATACCAGAATCGTTTTCGGTTCGTGATGGTGGACGAGTATCAGGATACCAATCATGCCCAGTACAAGCTCCTCGATCTTCTTTCCAAGAAGCATCGCAACCTGTGCGTGGTAGGAGACGACTGGCAGAGCATTTACAAGTGGCGCGGGGCGGACATCCGGAATATCCTTGATTTCGAGAAGAACTATCCGGAGGCTAAGACGGTGCTTCTTGAGCAGAACTATCGCTCCACCCAGAACATCCTGGACGCTTCCTATGGGGTGATTTCCAGGAATGTGAGCCGCAAGGACAAGAAGCTCTGGACGGAGAAGAAAGGCGGCGAGCTTATCAAGATATATGAAGCGGCCAATGAGAAGGGCGAGTCGCAGTTCATCATCGGAGAACTGGCGAAGCTGAACCGGGGTATCGGCGGGAAGGAGAAGACCAAGTTGAGCGATATAGCTATCCTTTATCGCACCAACGCCCAGTCTCGGGCGATCGAAGAGGCTTTCCTCGAATACCAGGTGCCGTACAAGATCGTGGGCGGGACGAAATTCTACGACCGGCGCGAGGTGAAGGATGTGCTGGCATATCTCCGGTTCGTGCAGAATCCCGACGATGAGGCGAGTCTGGAGCGGATCATCAACATTCCGGCGCGCAAGATCGGGCCGGCTACGCTGAAGAAAGTCATCGCGTTCATGCGCGGCGAAAAGAAGGATTTCACGGAGGCTTTTGCCGATTATCAGGGCAAGGATTTCAAGGGGAAGATAGCGGCGCTTTCGAGTTTCGCGAGAACCATCCGGGACATGCAAGAGAAGCGGACGGAGCTTGCCACGGACGGATTCTTGGAGTATGTTTTGGAAAAGACCGATTACGAGAACTATATCAAGGACGGGACCGAGGAGGGCAATGAACGCTGGGAGAACGTGCGCGAGCTCTTCAGCGCACTCGAGAAATACAAGGACCTTCCGGCAGAGGAAGGGATGCCGGCTTTCCTCGAGGACGTGGCGCTCATCAGCGACGTGGACAATTGGGAAGAGGGCGCGGAGGCGGTGACGCTCATGACGCTCCATGCCGCCAAGGGACTGGAATTCACGGCGGTGTTCATCGTGGGGATGGAGGAAGGGCTTCTGCCTCACGGTCGGGCTTTTGCGGACGACAGCGAGATGGAAGAAGAAAGGCGGCTCTGCTATGTGGGTATGACGCGCGCTAAGAAATACCTCTATCTCACGTGCGCGCGGACGCGGCGGATCTTCGGCTCGACCCAGTGCAACACCGAATCGCGTTTTATCGGCGAAGTGCCGGCGCACCTTACGGAAAGGGAAAGTCAGGGATATAGTTATCTGGACGACTTCTATGAGGAGAAGTATTTACGGTATTGAGATGGAGTAGCGAAATTAATTTCGCGTATTTTCGGACCACGCCCGAAAGTGCGTGTGTCGTGGAAAAGCTCTTGTCTCGTTTTACGCATCCTTTCGGATATGATCCAAAATACGGGCGCGGGTTAAAACCCGCTACTCCAGGCGTTATTTATGATCATTTATTTTTAAATCATGCTTACAATCGAACAAATCAGGCAGGCGCTGCGGGAGGAAGATCTCAAGGTGCTAAAGAGCCTCGGGCAGAATTTTCTGATTGACGAGAAAGCGCTTTCGGATATCGTGGCGGCGGCAGAATTATCGGAAGATGATACTGCGGTCGAAGTGGGTCCGGGGATGGGCGTGCTCACGTTCGCTCTCGCGGACGGATGCCGGAAGGTGGTGGCGATCGAGAAAGACCGGAAGATGAGCAGATATCTCCGGGGAGAAATCGCGAAGAGATATAGAAACAAAGGAAATATCGAGATCGTAAATGACGATATCTTGAAAGTCAACCTGCCGGAATTCCTTGCCGCGAGAGGTATCACGCGGTACAAGATAGTCGCAAATATCCCCTACTACATCACCTCTCCTATCATCCGTCTCTTCCTGGAAACGCCCCAGCCGCCCTCGGAGATGGTGCTTCTGGTCCAGAAGGAAGTCGCCGAAAGGATCTGTGCTCCGAAGGGCGATATGAGCATCCTCGCGCTCTCTGTACTTCTCTATGGCGAACCGGAAATTGCGCGCCTGGTCGGGAAAGACTCCTTCTACCCCGCCCCCAAGGTGGATTCGGCGGTGCTGCGGATAAGAGATATCGGCAAGAGGTATCCCGAGGAGGATTACAAAGAAATCTTCCGCTTGATCAAGATAGGTTTTTCCGCCAAGCGCAAGAAGTTGGTGAATAATCTCGCCAGCGGGCTTAAGCTCCCGAAGGAGGAAGTCACTTCAAAATTATCCTCGGCGGGTATAAGCCCCGATGTCCGGGCGGAAGACCTGGGGGTCGAAGAATGGGTGCGGCTTAGGGGTGAGAGGCTTCTATAGGCAGGAGCAATCGTCTGCGAAAGGACAGTCCTTGGAATGCAGCAAGGACTGTCCTTTTGTTTGTCCGGAACACATCCGAGAGGATGTGTTTGCGCGGGAAATATTCCTGAAGCACACGGTTCACGCCCTCTCGGACGTGGTCCCAAAATGTGCGCGAGCTAAAGCTCGCTACTCCAAAATCCACATACGAAAATCTTGACAAAAATCAAATAATGATATAAAATACTAAGTTCTCAGATAATGC
>CAZDCJ010000067.1:0-3664 GCA_964503935.1 uncultured Candidatus Saccharibacteria bacterium | reverse complement strand
GGGGATGACACACATCGTTCATACCCGGAATAGATACCGGAATGACACTCTTTTTTGTCATCTCGAAGGAGGTACGACTGAGAGATCCGGGAAATGCACGCACCTTGAAAAAGCTCTATTTCAGGCCTTAATACTCTTCTTTACTTCGTACAATTCCCGGATTCCCGTCCCCTCGGATTGCCAATACGGCCGGAATATGGCGCAGTAATGCCATGAAATGACAAAAATGGCAAAATATGCCTTAATATCGGATAGGCAATATTTTCTGTTAATAAACGTATGGAACAGATATCGGATTTACGATATATTCGGATATTTAGATCCATTTATCTAGAGAATAGCTTCATATCCTGCATTAACGCCTGCTTTTTGTCATCCCGAGCCCTGACCTTCGTCAGGATAAACTCCGCTTAGCGGAGTCGAAGGATCCCTTCGTCGCCGCGTATCTTGCCCCTGCGGTATGACTTCATCATCAAGATAGGGATTTCTGCGTCTTATTCGGAATGAAGGGTGATCTGTTTCCGATATTCCACTTTTCCACCCTTGCTATCCGGACGCATTTATTCTATGATGAGGATAAATATCGGGCATTATCCTGCCTTGGGGTTTGCGTTTGCATTTTTCCGCCATTCGATATCGGCTAAGACAAGCCACAAACATCCGGGCAATCGGATATCCGATAATGAGTGTAACGTTTCCGATCCATTTACGTCTTCTACTAACGAAAGCGAATATTATGCTATCCGGCGAAAAAACAATTTTGGAGAGAGCCCAGCGCGGAGATGCTGACGCTTTCGGGGAAATATATGATTCGTATGTTCCCCGGATATTCCGGTTTGCCTTCCTCAAGATAGGCAGCCGCGAGAATGCCGAAGACCTGACGTCGGAAACCTTTCTTCGCTTCTGGACCTACATCCGCAAGGAAGAGATAGAATCTGACACGGCCGAGCCGATCCTCTATCGGATCGCCCGCAATCTCATCATAGACTCTTACCGCAAGAAAGAGATCGCGACGCAGGACATAGACGACGAGGTGGCGAATTGCCTCAAGGACGAGCGCAGCGATTTCGCGAAAGAGCTCATGGAGCGGGAAGAGATACGGGAAATGATGGAGATGCTGAAAGAGCTCAAGGACGATTACCGGGAAATCATCATCCTCCGCTATGTGGAAGGGTTTTTACCGGAAGAGATCGCGAAGATTACGGGAAAATCCAAAGGGTCAGTCCGGGTGCTGTCGCATCGGGCGCTCAAATCCTTGGAGAAGGTGATGAAGATGAAGAAAGATAAGATCATTTAGATAATAGCGTAATGTCATCTCCGAGCAGTCGGGGATCCGGGAAAAAGTATTGTCATTTCGAACCGAGCCAAGGGCGAGTGTGAGAAATCCGGGAATTGTACGAAGCAAAGTAGAGCCAATAGATGTATTATGCTGAACTTGTTTCAGCATCCTTGAAAGAGAGGGCAAGAGCGATACTATTATGGTTAATGCCCGGTATTACGAAGATCCTGAAACAAGTTCAGGATGACAAATCAACACTGTCATTTCGAACCGAGCGATAACGAGTGTGAGAAATCTGGGAACTATCCGATTCTGGATCAAGACGTTTTGTTTATAAGCATGATGTGCGAGGCGCATTACCCCCCGGATGCCTCAGGCGAGTACGCCTTTCGGGATGACAAGATAGTATATAATTTCGAGCAATATATAAATAAAGCCCTAACATGCAATCAGATATCATCAAACAACTGAAAGCGCTCCAGTCCATCGAGCCGGACAAGGCTTGGCAGACTGCGGAAAGAGGAAAGCTTATGGAAAGAGCCTCTGCTTTTGGCGTAGATGACGTCTTTACTATAAGGGAAATCAAGGAAGAGAAGCCGGGCTTCAGTCTCAGGAACCTTTTCTCGAGCCGGCTCGCGGTGGCCATGACCTCGCTGGCGGTAATCATCACCTCCGGACTCATGACCGTGAACGCCTCCCAGTCGAGCCTCCCGGGAGACAAGCTATACGCGGTAAAGAAAGCGGGCGAGAAAGTGGCGCTGGCCGTCGCCTCGGAGGAAGACAAGCCGAAGATAGAGATCAAGCAGGCAGGCAAGAGGCTGGAAGAACTAGCGGAAGTAAGCAAGAACGCGGGAGATAAGGACAAGGCGGAAGCGCTGGTAGCGGAATTCCAGGCGAAGATAGATAGCGCGAATACCCATCTTGAACAGCTTAGCGCGAAAGGAAAGACCGATACGAGCGTGAAGGTGGCGGACGTCGCGAAGATAGTCAACGAACAGAGCGAGAAATATACCCAAGTGCTCCAGGCGACCGCGCAGGCGATGCCGGACGAGATGAAAGGCCAGATGGCGGTACGAGTGGCGGACGCGAGCGTCGCGACGCAGCAGACGAACCTCAGGGCGCTCCTGGTGATGGTAGAAAGTCCGGCAGAGACGACGATTCCCCAGGAAGAGATAGCGGCGAAGGTGCAGACGGCGGTAGAGCAGACGCAGGCCAAGATAGATGTGATAGCGCAGCAGACGACAGCGACATCAAGCACGGATTGCACGGAGCCGGTAGCGGAAGAGCCTCTGGCAGCGCAGGAACCGGTAGCGGCTGAAGGGATCTGTCCGCTGGGCACGAATCCGAAAGACGCGGTAAAGACGGAGGAAGCGCAGAAGGAGATGGATAAAGCGAAGGAGAACCTGAAGAATAACAACCTTGCAGATACATTAAAGAGCGTAGTAGCGGCGACGCAGATCGCGTCGGAAGTCTCAGCAGCCACGGTGGCGGAACCGGTGGAAACCCCGGAATCGACGACGGAAAATACCGAAGGGCAAGCGATTGGTACGGCAAGCGAGACGCAGACGGCGCAGTAGAGATAAATGTCATTCTGATAAGCATAATACTGTCATTCCGGAATTCCCGGAGGGAATATCCGGAATCCCGAGTTTACACGAGACATCCGGCATTTGTCATTTTGAGCGATAGCGAGAAATCTGGGAATTGTACGAAACGGAGGAGAGCATTAAATCCTGAAACAAAGCTTTTCCCAGGTGCGTGCATTTCCCAGATCTCTCAGTCGTACCTCCTTCAAGATGACAAAAAAGAGTGTCATCCCCGTATCCGCTCTAGGTATGAACTATGTGTGTCATCCTCGAGCAGTCGGGAATCCAGCACTTGTCATTTCGAACGAAGAGAGAAATCTGGGAATTGTACGAAGCAAAAGAGAGTATTAAAGCCTGAAACAAAGCTTTTCCCAGGTGTGTGCATTTCCCGGATCTCTCAGTCGCTTCTCTCCTTCGAGATGACGAAATAAAGCGTCATTCTGAGGCGAGAAGCCGAAGAATCCCGAGCCTATGCGGGATATACCGGGATCCTTCGTTTCACTCAGGATGACAGGATTAATTCCCCTCTCGAGAGGGGTGGCATGAAATGCCAGGGTGTGTGGCATTTGGAATGATGAATAAGCCAATACTCTTGATTTTTTGAAAAGGATATATTACACTAGCGAGATATGTCAGTCATTCTGAGGCTATAGGCCGAAGAATCCCGGTACCATGCGGTTAATAGCGTTATTATCGGCATGGTAACGGGATCCTTCGGGATAGCACGAGATAAAAAGCCCAGTAAATAAGCCAAAGCCAGAAAGCGGGAAATCACAGATTGACGGGATGGAGTAGCGAT
>CAZDCJ010000066.1:0-3742 GCA_964503935.1 uncultured Candidatus Saccharibacteria bacterium | reverse complement strand
CGCCTCCCGGGCAGCCTTCACCCCTTCCCTATCGACTAGCCCAAGATACTCCAGTGTAAGGCGGTAATGCGAAAAACCGGTCCAAAACACGTTCAGATTCTTCCATCTTTTCTCTTCCCGGAGGAAGCTTTCCTTGATTTCGTCCGAAAGGTCGATTGTGATATATAGTCTTTTCTGCATAGGTTAAATATAACATCTAAAAGCGGATTTGACAAAAAGCATACATCATATTACGATATATAGCAAGAAAAACGATTATTGCCAGAAAGACAATGGAGGGGTCATAATAGCAGGGAAAAAGCGCAGGTCTGCTAATTTCGTCAATCTGCTACAACTTCTTCTTTTTAAAAATTCAACGACGAAAGAAGACCGCGTGAGAGGGGAAAGGATTTTTCCCAGAATCGTGGACAGGATAGAGAAAAGACAGCTTGATATGAAAGGATTCATTGCCTTCCTCAAAGAGGCAGAGGCAGCTGATCTCAACGAAGAAGAAAGGATAGCCGTCGTCGAGGATATCCGCTGGACATTGAATGCTCTTACTAAGGTACGCATCGTGGGAAACCCCTTTTTAGGAAAGCATCAGCATATCTTCGTCGTATGCAAGAGAGAAGCGGAACAAATATCAGGCAAAAAACCTATCTATCCGGGATACATCAATATCTTCGATAGATATGTAAAACGCGATATGGATACCGTCAGCAAAAGGCGCGTCGGATTCCTAAAGGAAGATAACGCGCAAGCTCTGGCATATGCCTTGGAAGAAGGCGGTTATCCCGGGGTCAAGATATTCCGGATCAATAGGAGTATCGAGGAAGGTATAGTCATTGAGATAAAGAGAATGAGAAGCTTCTTGGGGGATATCGAAAATCACAAGGAAACCGACAAGGAATCAGAAAAGATATCGCTGTCGAACAATCCTCTCAAAAACAAGTCCTACAATCCTCATGTGCTTTGGGGAGAAGAAGAGCTTTTTCACAAAAATCAGCCTTCGATTGCCGCTTGTGCCGTAAATACTAAGGATGTCTGCAATCGGACCGCGACTATCTGTGACGCAACTGATGTTATCTGCAATTCTGGAAACGAACTTCTGAAAGCTATATGCCATCCGGCTAATTAGCTTCTTTTTTATTTCCCGTTGACAAAAATATTGGAAAGAGTAGTCTTGTGATAAAGAAAAACGGAAAAAAACAAAGAGGTGGTGATTTACGAAAGACGAAAGATATCTAGAGTTGGTTTCGTTTATGGACCCCGCCCCTCCCCTAGGCAGCAAGCTGGAGGAATTGATAAGAACGGTCTACGAAGACAAAGGTATCGCCGAGACTTATCCGCTGGAGAAGATGTATCCTTTCTTGGAGATGCTTTTCCATGACGGAAACAGACTGAACTCCGAAGCCCTGCTCGGATTCCTGGAACCGGGGACGCATAAAACCCGCAAAGACATCCCTAACCAGAACTTCATCTATGTAATGGTATTCGGGCTCGTCAAGATAGGAATCCTGGTAAGAGACATAGAGGTATCGGCTTATATGGTCTGTCATGACGGGGTCGGCGGACAAGGAACATATTCCTCATGCCTTAATCTTCGTCTCGGACTGGATTCCGTGCCGCTGTATGTGCAAAAGGAGGATACGGCGTTGGACCTCGCAAGGCTGATCCGGATGTACGAAAATTTCAACGGACGACGCGCCGTGCATTTGAAAAAAATAGAACGCAAGGCAGAAGGATACGTAATGACGCATCTCAATATCCCGCAGGATACATGAGCATCGTAACATAAAACGTCTTCCTTTTTATTTTGCCCGAGGCTTATTTGCCTCTTTTGCCGGAATGTCGTATAATTAGAAGATATTAGGAGGGTGTTCTTTTCATGTCGCGCGTTTTTACTTTTGTCTCAAAACTATGAAAGAATCATATTCTTACCAGCAGTTAGAGGATAAAAGGGTCCATTGTCTTACCTGCGCCCAAGGGTGTTTTATTTTGCCCCAACGATACGGACTCTGCGGCGTCCGGAAGAACATAGACGGCAAGCTCTACGTCTTGAACTACGGCAAGATCATCTCGCAGAGCGTCGATCCGGTCGAGAAGAAGCCTCTCTTCCATTTCCTTCCCGGGACGGATACTTTCTCCTTCGCGACCGTAGGCTGCAACCTGAGCTGCGGCAATTGCCAGAACTGGCAGATATCGCAGAGCGTCAAATCCGACAAGGTGATGCTGGAGATGGGAGAGGAAGTGACTCCGGAAAAGATAGTGCAGACGGCCATGAAGCACGGATGTCCGAGCATCTCCTATACTTACACCGAGCCGACGATCTTCATGGAGTTCGCGCTCGACACGATGAAGATCGCGAAGAAGAGAGGCGTGAAGAATATCTGGGTCTCCAACGGCTTCATGACGCCCGAGACACGGGAACTTATCCTCCCCTATCTCGATGCCGCAAACATCGATATCAAATCTTCCGAGGATGAATTCTACCGGAAGTTCTGTATGGGAAGGCTTGAGCCGATACTGGAGAATTGCAGAGCGATCAAGAAAGCAGGAGTATGGCTCGAAGTCACTACGCTCATCATCCCCGGCCTCACGAGCGGCGAGGAGAATATCAGAAGGATCGCCGATTTCATCAAGGACGACCTGGGAGTCCGCACCCCGTGGCATCTCAGTGCATTTTCCGGAGAGATTTCCTGGAAGATGCGGGATATTCCCGATACGACAGAAGAAGAGATCCATGATGCCTACCGCATCGCCAAAGAGGCTGGTCTCAATTACGTCTATGCCGGCAACCTGCCCGGCGACCCGGAGGAAAATACTTACTGCCCGCAGTGCGGAGAGCTCAACATCGAGAGAAAAGGCTATCGGATAGAAAGGCATGACAAGCGAGGCGAATGCCGCAACTGCGGAGAGGATCTGGACCTTATCCTCAGATGACATAATCACTAACATAAAACTATGCTATCTTTCGCCGCCATCTGTCCGCACCCGCCGCTTCTCATTCCGGATATCGGAGGAGAAGACGCGGCAAGAGTGCAAGACACGAGCAGTGCCATGCGGAAGCTCGGGCACGACCTCGCCCGCCGGGACATCGACACTATCGTCATCATCTCTCCGCACGGACCGGTATTCATGGATTATATGTCCGTAAACCTCGCGGAAAGGCTCACCGGGGATTTCGCGGACTTCAGCAGCGACATCCGGATGGACGTCCCGAACGATACCGAATTGGCGCGTTACATCAAGGACCTGGCCGATACCAACAAATTCCCACTCCAGACAGTCAGCGAGCCCCTGGATCACGGCACTATGGTGCCCCTCTATTTCTTGATGGAGGAAAGGCCGGAAGCAAAAGCATGCCATATATCCTTCTCCTATCTCGATTACAACAGGCACTTCACTTTCGGCGAGATCATTTCCGAGGCGATCGAGGATACGGACAAGAAAGTGGCGCTGATCGCGAGCGGCGACCTTTCGCATCGCCTCACCCCCCAAGCTCCGGCTGGATATTCTCCGCGCGGAAAGGAATTCGACGAGAAATTGATCGAGAAGCTCGAGAAGAATGACGTGATGGGAATACTCGATATGGACTCCGCTCTCATCGAAGATGCGGGAGAATGCGGCCTGCGATCCATCATCATCCTCCTCGGAGCGCTTTCGCGTGCCGATGGATACGAGTTCAAGAAATTGAGCTACGAGAGCCCGTTCGGCGTCGGATATATGGTGGGAAGATTTGATTTCTAAGCCCGCATAGAAA
>CAZDCJ010000065.1:0-3883 GCA_964503935.1 uncultured Candidatus Saccharibacteria bacterium | reverse complement strand
AGAGAATGCAACCCCTCGTCTTTATGATTTTCTAGCAGACCCTGATAATATCAAGGGAAGCTGCGAAGGTGCTATATACTTTCTCTCGCTGGCCCCTACCAGCACTGAAAACATCATAGGAAAATAGCACAAAACGTTCAATGAAAACCAGAATTGACATAGGTCCCTGTGTATTCAACCCGATAATTAAATTCTTAGCTGTAGAAAAGAACCACTTCACCCAATGAAGAACGTCTTCGCTACAGCTCTTTTATTATATTCCGTCATGCCCGACCGGTATTCCGATAATCAAAAAGACAGCCCTTGCTGCATTTAAGGGACTGTCTTTTTTCCTTATTATCTCTACGTTATCCATACCACACCAAAAAAATTGGGGAGAATCCGGAGAGTAAGATTTCAGGCAAGCCGGCATTTCATTCCTGTCTTACTCCTTTCAAAACCGGATTTCTCATAAAAACGCACGAGGAATTCCTCATTCTGTTCGTCCATGAAAAGCACCAGTGAGGAGCACTTCCTGTTTCTTGCCTCGCTTATGATTCTCTCCATTATCCGGTTTCCCAACCCTTTTCCCTGATAATTCCGATGGACCGTAATGTCATAGAGCACTCCTGTCACCCCATCTTCCAGGAGCCTTCCCATCCCCGCCAGTCTTCCCCTGTCCCAAAGACTGTACACGAAAGATGGTTTCGCCAATATATCCCCCCACTTCTCAGCGCTCCTCGGCACCCAACCGATGGATGTGCGTAATTCATTTATCTCATCGGCATCGATTCTCTTGTCCGCCGATTCATGAAATTCTTTATTTTTCATATCCTATTTCTCCTTATCCGATAAAGCAGCGTCTATCCTATCTTCCTCCAATTGTCTCAAGAAACGATAGGAAAGCGCCAGATTCAAGAGAACGATGATCTCCATGAACATTCCCGGCGCCGCCTCTGTCGAAATACCCAGTTCCGCTGTCACCCGAAATATGGACAGGACGGCTATTCCCATAAGGACGAAAAACACCATCAGGGGTACCGCGAACAGATAACCCATGATATTCCGCCTACCCAAAGCTATCCCCGTCAGTATCGCTCCCGGCAGAATGAATGCCATATCAAGGACATGTACAGGATTCACGATAAGCCCCGTCTCGGCAAGGTCTCCCGGAAGCGACCTCGTGGACAGTGCCCGGAATATGTCGCTCAGCCAGAGGTAATAAAAAGCGATGCCGATTACGAAAAGAAGAAACCGGGGATACGCCGTTTTTACTTCGATTATATGAGCCCTGAACTCGTCCCAGGAAAAATCAAGAAGACTTCCTGCTATAGCATAGAACGAGAGGCCGAGTATCGCCACATAGGTAAGGAAATTCGGGCCGAAATGGATAAAGAAAGCGTAAAGGAAGTATGAATACATCGTATATATCAATATCCCCAGCCAGACGAGATACGCCCGGAGCGATCCTTTATGTACGAAATACGCGGAGACGAGAAGTACCGGCATGGCGAGATAAAGATTGACATAATCCTGCGCTAGCGCCTGCCCGCCCCAATTAAGCGTCTCATTGAGATAAGCGCTCCTTTCATAAATCCCCCGGAAGCTCGCCCATCCCATCAATACCCCCGCAAGGACGGAAAATTCGAGCCATCTTCTTGATATCATCATATATTTGGCTTAAAGATTAGACCATTATTCCGATGTGGGTATAAGCCTCGAAAAATATCTATTCGTACATTATAATTTATTTTTACGATATAAGGAAATAAACATATGAAAAAGATACTGATCATCAACGGCGGCCCTCGGATCGGACAGACCGGGAAAGCGGTAGGCATCCTCAAAGCAAAACTCGACAAGGAATTCAGCTTAGAAGTGGTGAATCTTCGCGAAATGAGACTGTCTATGTGCAAAGGCTGCGCCGTATGCCTCCAGAAAGGCGAGGAATTCTGCCCATCCAAAGACGCTCTCGCCGATATCCTCCGAAAGATGGATGAAGCGGACGCTATCATCTTCGCCTCCCTCAACTATACGTTGGGTGTCCCGGGCTTATTCAAAAATTTCTTTGACCGGCTGACCTTCGTCTATCACCGCCCGTGTTTCTTCAATAAGATATTCGCATCTGTCGTGACCCAGGGTGTTTATGGCGGTAAGGATATAAAAGATCATTTCAAGAGGACTGCCGGCTTCTAGGGCGGCCACTATCTTTCCGGCACCGTCATGACGCTCGCTTCCGGCGCCTATGACTCCGGGGCGGCATGGACCGAAAAAGAAGCGCGGGATGTGAGAAAAAAGCTGTCCGCGCTCGCTTCCAAGATAAGCTCCGAGCTCCGCAGTGATACTGTCTACCGGTCGGACCTTTTCCGGATTTTCATGTTCCGTCTTATGCGGACTTCGCACAGATCAAGAGAAAAGAACGACCGCGACTACATGTATTTCAAAGAGCATGGTTGGTTTGATTCGGACTACTTTTACGAAGCGGGGCTTAGTACATTCTCCAGATTCGTGGGAAAATTGAGCGACATATTGGCAAGGCGGGTAACGGACAAAAGATAACCCGGCATCTTCGTGAATAAAAATGAAGCGGCTAGATCCGCTTTATTTTTTTTCGCGATATGACCACCAGGAATCAATCCTGTTCTTGATTGTCCTTTCCGATCAGATAGCCTCCGAAACTCACGAGCCACAAGACTATCGGATATGCGACATACCGCTCGACACCGCCGATACCGAAGATGGAAACGAAAGCCTGATTGCCGAATAGGAAGACCAGGGAAGTAGCTCCGAAAATCATGTATAGGTAACGCAATGGCGAAAGCATGACTCTCGCGGAGATTATCGCCGATAACGCGCCGAAGACGAAAGTGAGAAGGGCAAAGATGGCGTGCCGAGGAGCCATATCTCCGGGAAAAATCCCTACCCCCAAAGCTCCGATTCCTGTCAGCATGAATACCGCCCCCATACCTTTCTTCCGAAAAGCCATATAAGCAAGGTAGGCCCCGAAGATAAGGAGCGCGCCGGTAATAAGCATGGTCGTATTGAAGATCGCTGCCGACGGCTGCGTGATGATGCTATCCGGCGACATAGTCGCTCCCAGATCACTGATCTGAGAATAACGGGTAGTATAACCGGGGACCTCCGGATAGAACATCTCCCCAGTGATTATGCCCAGAAGAGCGATCGAGCCCGCTAGCACATATAGGAATCCCGCTTTTTTCATGAGACCCGACATTTCTCTGCCCCGGCGGGGAATATCCGGCCTTATCTCAACGTAGATTTCTTTTTCCATGTTGGTTCTTAATGATTAATTGATATCCCCTCCTGTCGGCGTCAATCCGTACGGGCATCTTAACACGAATCATTCTCGACTCCGATCATCCGGCAGAGCACATCTCAAGCGGACGGATTTATGATCCGCAAAAGACACAGCTCCTTGAACGTGGGAATATTTCCTTCCTGGTTATCTGCGGATATATTTCCATAAGGCAGCGGGAATAAGGATCATGACCGCGATAGAGATGATATACGTAAGCCACGCGAAGAACATCAGCGTTCCTCCGCCTGCGCCATCCATCATGTCAAAGTAATCCATCATATATTTGGATGGATTATTAGCACGCGATCGAAAAGGACGCTATCCGCCCGCCCGGAAAAATCAAAAGACACCAATCGCCCCGCCGGTACTTGCCTTCGGAATATTATTTCCGGAATTACCGCAGCCATAATTGATGCCTCTGGATACTTATCATGACTTGTAAAAAGTACGGTTCATCGTTCTTCCTCTATCATCGTCTGGAACATCCGGCTATTATCAGATAATTATATGATTTTTCCTTAATGACGTCAATATTATGCGACATGGATTGCGAAACTATATCGGTTGATCCCCTAGACTGCGATA
>CAZDCJ010000064.1:0-4414 GCA_964503935.1 uncultured Candidatus Saccharibacteria bacterium | reverse complement strand
TCAGCTTAGATTTACCTGAATCATACCCCGATTTTCCGGAAAGATAAAGAAATTTTCGAAAAAGATACCCGTCATTTTTCGAACAGACCATTTTCCGGCCTTTTATATTGTCAGAGCCGGATGTGATGAGCTCATAGGTACGGCCCGGACGGAAGATGAGGGGATGAGCGACGGGGCGGGTGCGTGCCACGCGGGGCTGTACAGGAATATTTTTAACTGATATAATGGTAATCCGAGCCATAAATGCCTACCGTTAAGGTGCCATTAATGGTTCAGAAAAAAAATGACAGCACGTGCAAAAATATATGCGTCTGCTGTAAGACGGATATTGAGCAACAAGCTCAAAAAACAGAGGAACTATCAATGCATAAAAAAACGCCAACCGCCCTCATGTTGATCGTGGGACTGATCGCAGTGATATCGATAAGGATAGCAGCGGCCGATAGCGCCATTGATTTCACATCATATACGCAATGCGGCTCGTAGGCCATAACTGATCTGATGATAGCTTTCCTGGTCATCATCGGGATAAAGATGGCTTTATTGGCATACTTCTCGTATCGCCACTACAAGCAATCCCGAGATGAGGAAAGATGTACGACAAGTCATCCGGTCACAGTGATCATCCCGTGCTATAACGAGGACAAGACGATAGAAAATTGCCTGAGGAGCCTTTTGGTACAAACGCACAAGAAATACGAGATCATACTCGTAGATGACGGCAGTACCGATACAACAGGCGAGATATGCGACAGCATGGCAGCCTTATTCCTTCCGAAGATAAAAGTATTGAGGAAAGATAACGGAGGCAAGGCCAGCGCGCTGAGACTGGGGCTCAATCATGCCCGCGGAGACATCGTAGTCACCTTGGATGCCGATTCCATACTGATGCCGGACGCGCTCGAAAGGCTCGTGGAGTCCTTCAACGATCCCGCTGTCGGCGCAGTAGGCGGAAATGTCAAAGTGGCGAACAGGAAAAATATCCTGGGACGCCATCAGACGATCGAATACATATCCGGACTCACTATCCAAAGGAGAGCTTTCGCCTTTCTGGGCTGTATGCAAGTGATGTCCGGCGCTATCGCCGCTTTCCGCAAGGACGTCCTTAAGGAAATAGGAGGGCATTCTTCGGACACGATCGTCGAAGACATGGACGTCACCATATCCGTCCTGAAGGCGGGATATAAGGTGAAATACGACGGAAGCGCTATCGCTTATACTGAAGCCCCTGAGAACCTTTGGGATTTCCTGAGGCAGCGTTGCCGCTGGACATTCGGAGGATTCCAAGTCATAAACAAACACAAAACGATGCTTTTCAACAGAAAATACGGCAATATCGGAATGATCGGACTCCCTTACTTCCTGATATTCCCGTGGATAGATGTCGCGATATCCCTATTGTTCTTCTATATAGTAGCAAAGACTATCTGGATAGGAGCATATACAGAATTCGTTATCTTTTATGCCGGTATGGCCGCGATCCAGTGCCTGATGCTATTGTATGCATTGAAACTCGACATGGAAGATAAAAGACTGGTATGGCTATGCTTGTCGGAAAGTTTCTGGTATAACCACCTCATAAGCTTTGCGACCTTGAGCGCCGGTATCAGATACGCATGTCAACGCAGCATCTCCTGGAATAAGATGGAGCGGCTGGGAAAAAACACGATAGAAGGAGAATAATGGATAGTTTTCCAGGAATACATCAAGATATTCCTGGATTTTTTTATAAGTTGATGCCTTTTCCTGCCGCTTTCTTAAGAGAGAGGCATGTCAGAGATAAGGATATTTCCATTTGGCAGGAGAACGGAATCGGGTTAATCTTATCTTGTTACCTCCTGCATTATCTTTAAGATCATCCATATGGCTACGAAATACTATTATGTCGCGCCTTATCGGAAATATCATTGGGGAAAGCGGCTCTTGAAAAGAAGGAGATGAGGTGATATTCGACCATATCGATAGGAGCGTGACCATCGCAGAGGGACATATCGAAGCCGAAAGGAACCGAGGAATACTTGTCATAAAGAATATCGAAGGAGACATAGAAGACATACTGAGCTATGAAACCGGTAGGATGATACGCCATTCGGAAACTATGCAGGCAAAAAACAGGCTCGCGGCCTGTTTTTTCATCATAACCCTCAAGCTCCGAAAATACTTTCTATCTTGTCGGACTCGTCGGTATAAGCGTTCCCGTCGTCTTTACCTATCATATAATGATGATTACCATCATGGAAATATCTCGTCCCTGCATCTTCGCGCATCGAATAATCATAAGAAGATATCCTCTGGAGATGCTTCAGCGTGGCAAATTCTTCCGCCTGCAGTCCGCTCGCATCCGGAGCGCCGAGGTAGCAGACCCCGCTCCCGTCTTTTGCGGTGCCGGAAATCGATGAGGTGGCATCTACGGCCGCCCAAGAATCTCCGCTGAGATCGAGAGAGACGGTTCCTGTTTCGAGACTTAGCGCGGACAGGATAGACCCCTCCTGCAATGCCGAAGAAAGCATACTTACTTCGCCCGACAGATCCAGCCTTGAAGAACCGGCAGCCTGGATCGATATCTTTTCAGATTCCCCCCGATAGGCGAGAGATGAGCCGTCAAGGATGACGGAAAGATTCGGAAGCTTTCCGCTTGCCCGGACGGAAGATCCTCTAGCGTCTATCTCTAAAGTGCTGAAATTGCTACTGATAGAGATATCCGAACGGTCGGCCTTAAGACTCTTGATATCGGGTGCGGCAATGGTAACCTCTACGGTTTCCTGATGGCAGGCGAGGCAATCGTTTGCGATATCCCTGTCTCTTCCTGACAGGATAAGCACGCCATCTTTGACCTCGTAAGAAAAGCTTTCGAGATCAATCTTCCTGCCCCGGGCGGTCATGGAATAATCCTCGTCCTGCACGACTTCTACATGGAGATACCGGCCGGACGATCCGATGGAATCGAACTTTTCCAATGAGATATCCTCCGAACTGTACTTCACGCGCTCGCTTCCGTAAAATATGTCCTGCAGCTTCCCGAAACTGCTCATCCCCAGGTAGGCAGCCCCGAATCCGAAGAATATCCAGACGGCGAGCAGTCCGATAAGGATGGTGGAATTCACGATCTTCTTATGAAGGACAATAGCGCTACCTATTACGAGCGTCGCGAACGCAGGAATCGCGCAGAGGAGGATGCAGATTATCAGGAAGAGATCCAAAGGAAAAGCCTCCTTTATGGAAGATATAGAAACATCATTGAAATAGGAATAGTCTGTGGCATATCTGTATGCGACGCCGGCCCCGGTAGTGGCTCCGAAAATTACAGTAAGGGATCCGATTATCAGGAAAAGTCCGAAAATGTATACGGATGCGCGGCTGGCTTGCCGGAGAAGATTTTCGGCTTTGGACGGACTTTCATTCCTTACGACCTCGAGCTTTTCTCTCCGGGATCTGCTTATAGAGGAAAGTGTGGCCGGTTTTCCTTCCATCTCAAGCCTCTGCGCCGTCGTCTTGGCTGCGGGTATTACGGACCAGAAAGCCAGATATATGGGAATGGCGATGCCATTACCGAAAAAGAAGAGGATTAGGAAGATGATCCGAATGATGAAGGGATCAAGGCCGAAATACGCAGCGATGCCGCTGCACACGCCGGCGATTATCTTTCCGTCCGTATCACGATAAAGCTGTCGGGCAGAAGAAGCATCTACCCCTTCGTCATCTTCATTAGAGTTTTGACTGTCGAAATTCTGTTGGAAATCTTCGATCGTGCCCATGACCGCGATAAGCAATCCTATATCCTGCTTGCTGACGGCTTCTTTGCCGGCGGAAAGCTTTTCCTGTATCTTTTCTGACATGCTTATCTCGATGTCACTCATCACTTCGTCCGCATCCACGTCGCGTCCGATGTGTTCGCGCACTTTGCTGAGATAATCAGAGAGGAGGAGATAGGCATCTTCTTCAAGTATGAACAATTTGCTGCCGAGATTGATTGACTGTGTCTTCTTCATACGTTTTATTATTTCCTGAATAAATGGATCGCTTCCTCGAGCTTCGACCACTCAAGGTCGCAGCTTGCGAGGAATCTTCTGCCAAAAGCCGTCAGCGTATAGTATTTACGGGGCGGACCGGATTTGGACTCTTCCCATGAATAATCGATGAGCCCCGAATTCTTGAGGCGGGAGAGAAGGGGGTATACGGTCCCTTCGACAACCGTCAAGTCAGCTTCTTGGAGCTTCCTGATGATATCGTTGGCATAGGACTTGTTCCTGCCTATGATCAGGAGGATAGCATATTCCAATATGCCCTTACGCATCTGGATCTGCGTATTCTCCAGCAATCTTCCATAATCGTTTTCTTTCATGGCGATTGGTTATACCGATTAATCATGCATATAGTACCTTGTGACGCATGGTACTATGATAATATATCACTA
>CAZDCJ010000063.1:0-4502 GCA_964503935.1 uncultured Candidatus Saccharibacteria bacterium | reverse complement strand
AGGATACGGCAGGTAGCTTCCTTTTGTCTCTTCCTTTATCCTCTCCCGATATTTTGCTATAATAAAAATATAACAAAAATAAAAACGACATTAATGATAACAGAATATTTGAGTGAGACGGATCAGGCCTTGCAGGCATATGTGAACGAAGGAATTTCGCCTTATTTCATCGTCGTTTTAGTCCTTGCTTGCTCCTATCTTCTGGCAGAAATCGTCAATTTCGTCTTTTCCCGGATCATTGTCAAATTCGCCATCAAGAATAAGAGCGAGACCGACGACCACATCGTCAGGAGGATAGAGCCGGCGATTTTTTATTCAGTGCTCCTTTTGGGACTGGATCAGGCTATCTTGTTTTTGGAATTTCCGGATCTGTACAAAAATCTTTTTTTCGGAGTAGTGATATCCCTTTTGGTATTCATATGGACCGATACGGCATCGAGAATCCTGCATATCCTCGTGGATCATCTGGGCTCGAAAGTGGCCCAGCATTCCCGCTACAAGATCGATATGGCTACCGTGCCGCTTTTTAAGAATTTGAGCAGTATCGCGGTATGGTTCGTCGGGCTGGCTGTGCTGCTCAATGCCTGGAATCTGGATCTTACTCCGCTTCTGGCCTCGGCGGGAATCGCGGGTTTGGCCATCGCCTTCGCCGCTCAGGATACCATCTCGCATCTCTTCGGCGGACTGTCTATCTATTTTGAT
Source organism: uncultured Candidatus Saccharibacteria bacterium (assembly GCA_964503935.1). Taxonomy (GTDB): domain Bacteria; phylum Patescibacteriota; class Minisyncoccia; order JAHIHE01; family JAGLIN01; genus STD2-77. The sequence goes on along the minus strand of CAZDCJ010000063.1, from coordinate 3,800 downwards.
AAGCCTTTCCGGGTAGGGGACCGCATCCAGCTCGACAGCGGCGATATCGGCGACGTGCTGGAAATCGGGCTCCGTTCCACCAAGATCAAGACCTTCGATGAGACGGTAGTCGTAATCCCCAATAATACTGTTGCCAGCTCGCGCATTATCAATTACAATAAGCCGAAATCCAAGATCAAGGTGAAGATCGAGGTCGGTCTGGCATACGGCACTAACATAGCGAAAGCCAAGGCGGCGCTCCTGGACGTGGTGGAAAAGACGGAAGGCGTGGAGAAGGAGCCGGCACCGTCGGTATATTTCACGGAGATGGGAGATTTTTCTCTCAAATTCCTTATCGTCGCCTGGGTTGCCAATCCCAAGAAGCAGTTCGACGTAAAGACCCGGCTCCTAGAGGGGCTCTATGCGCGGATCAACAAGGAAAAATTCAATATCCCATATCCTACGCAGGAGGTACTGTTAAGGAAGATAAATCGTTAAGAACAATATTATGCAGGCCGTAATCCTGGCAGCGGGGAAATCTACCCGCACGTATCCGCTCACTCTTACCCGGCCCAAGCCGCTGCTCCGGGTGGTCAATCAGACGGTTATCGAGCACAATCTCGACGAGCTTCGTGGTCTGGTAGACGAGGTCATCATCGTCGTCGGCTACAAGGCGGAGATGATCCGGGAATTCCTAGGCGAGGAGCGCGACGGCATCCGGATAAAGTATATCCTGCAGGAAGACACTTCGGGCACAGCCAGCGCGGTGGGGAAGGTACGCGAGCATATCCAGGGGAAATTCCTCCTCATGTTCGGCGACGATCTCTATAGCGGAGAGGACCTCCGGCGGCTCGTGGAAAACGAGAACGCGATCTTGGCCCAACGGGTGGACAATCCTTCCAATTTCGGCGTGCTCCGGACCGAAGGAGATAGATTCGCGGGAGTCATCGAGAAGCCGCAGGAATTCATTTCCGACCTGGTAAGCATCGGCTGTTTCGTATTTTCTGATAAGATATTCTCAGTTCTGGACGATATCGAGCTTTCCCGTCGCGGGGAATACGAATTTACCGATGCCTATAATCTCCTGGGCAAGACGGAAGAAATCCGGGTGGTGACCGCGGACGATTACTGGCTGCCTATCACTTATCCGTGGAGCTTGCTCCAGGCGAACGCCTATCTGGCCGGACGTATCAAAGGCAAGATAGACCCCGCGGCTACGGTAGAACCGGGAGTCACTCTCAAAGGCGAAGTGATTGTGGGGGCTGGAACGGTGATCAAGAGCGGGGTATATATCGAAGGGCCGGTGACTATCGGCGAGGACTGCGTGATCGGACCCAATGCATACCTGCGCCCCGGTACTACCATCGGGAGCGGCTGCCATATCGGCCAGGCGGTAGAGATCAAGAATTCGGTCATAGGGGATAATACCAACGTCGCGCATCTCTCTTATGTCGGCGATTCCGTCCTGGGAGAGAAAGTCAATCTGGGGGCGGGAACCATAACGGCAAATCTCCGCCACGACGGTAAGACCATCAAATCGCAGGTGGGGGAGCGGGTCCTGGACAGCGGCCTTCTCAAGCTCGGCATATTCGTGGGTGATGAGGCCAAGACCGGCGTGCACACTTCCTTCTATCCGGGGGTAAAACTGGGGCCGGGCAGTACTACGCTGCCGGGTGATATCGTGAAGCGCGACTTGAGCAACTAAACCGGAAAACTATGAAGATTTATTTGGATTTTGACGATACGATCTTCGATACGGGGGCTTTCAAAAATGAGCTGGCCCGCATCTTCGGTCTGGCTGGATTTTCCGAGAAAGATTTCAATGACAATTACGAGAAGGCCAAAGAGAAAGCGGGAGGGCTGGATCTGGATGCCGTATTCAACCTTTTCGCTATCCAAGGCGAATTTGACATCCGCAAGATCCGGCGCATGGTGGATAATATCTTCGCCAATGTCGACGTCTTCGTATATGATGATTTCTTCGATTTTGCGAGAGAATTTCCTAAGGAAGATATGGCCATCCTTTCTTATGGCGCTACGCTTTCTCAGCGGGAGAAGATAGAGAATTCGAAGATAGTCCCATATTTCCGCGAGATCCTTATAACGGATCAGGGCAAGGAAGAGAGCTTCCCGGACATAGTCCGCAAATACCCCCAAGAAGAGATATTATTCGTGGAGGACAAGGCCGATCAGATCGACCGGGTGAAGGTCGTGGCGCCTTTCATTACCGCGATGAAGATGGAAAGACCGGAGGGCAAGCATCGGGATAGCCGATCGTCTTCTGCTGACTATGTCGTGCATGACTTCCGTGAGGTAGCGGATATCATAAGGAAGAAGTCCTGATCGGGGTGAGTCTCCTGCCGCCGGATCTCATTTTTCTATAATCCGATGTTAACAGATAAAAGTATGGAAAAGATAAACGAAGGAGTGTTCAAGGCTTATGATCTTCGGGGTATCTATCCTGCGGAAATCGACGAGGATTTCGCCTATAAGCTTGGGCGCGCATACGCGACTTTCGTACTAGAGAAGGATCCTCAGGCCAAGTCCGTAGTCTTGAGCTCGGATATGCGCCTTTCCTCGCCCTCGCTGCGCGCCGAGGTGGAGCGGGGGCTGCTCGATAGCGGCATGAACGTGATCGATATCGGCCTTTCGAGCACCCCGACTTTCTATTTCGCGGTGGCGTATTACGGCTATGACGCGGGTATCCAGGTATCCGCTTCTCACAATCCCAAGGAGTGGAACGGTTTCAAGATGGTGCTTAAGGGTGCTTTCCCGGTAAGCAAGAATTCCGGCATCATGCGCATCAAGGATATTATGATTACGGAGGAATTTACGAAGCAAGAAGGAAAAGGCATCGTTTACAAAGAAGAGAATGTGATGGCAGATATCGCCACTGAGCAGCTGTCCAATATCGATATGGAGAAGATCAAGAAGTTCAAGATCGTAATCGATGCTTCCAGTGCTATGGGTTCTCCTGATATGGAGGAGTTTTTCAAGCATGTGCCGGGAGAAATCATCAAGCTTAATTTCGAACTGGACGGGAACTTTCCTTCGCACCAGGCCGATCCGATGAAGGAAGAGAACACAGCGCTTCTTCGCCAAGAAGTCGTGAAACAGGGCGCGGACTTCGGCATCATCATCGACGGAGACGCAGATCGCTATTTTTTCGTGGACGAGAAGGGGGAGATGCTCCGGCCCGAGATATTGCATTCGATCATGGCCAAAGCGGAGCTGAGGCGCAATCCGGGTGAAATGGTCTGCTACGACGTACGCTGCGGCAAGACCCCGCTCGACGTCATCACCGAGATGAAAGGGGAGCCGATCCTGACGCCGGTGGGCCATTCGCTCATCAAGGAAATCATGCTGGAAAATGACGCGGTCTTCGGAGGCGAGTCGTCCGGCCATTACTATTTCCGCGAGCATTTTGGCACTTTTGAGATGCCGTTTATCCTGGTGGCGCGTTTCTTGCAGTTCCTTTCCGGGGAAAACAAGCCTTTATCGCAGTCAGTCGCGCCATATCTGAGATATTTCGGTTCCGGCGAGATCAACCGAGAGGTCAAGGATACTCAGGCCACGCTCCTTCGCATCAAGGAAGCCTTCAAGGACGGGAAGATCACGGAGATCGACGGCGTCTCCGTCGAGTATCCGGACTGGTGGTTCAATATCCGCGCTTCCAATACCGAGCCTTTGATCCGTCTCAATCTGGAGTCGGGGAACAAAGAGCTCACCGAAGAGAAGGTAAAAGAAGTATTGAATGTGATAGAAGAATAGGGTATATAAGAGAGGCTGCGAGCCTCTTTTTTGATGCGGGTCTCAAGCCC
>CAZDCJ010000062.1:2177-4577 GCA_964503935.1 uncultured Candidatus Saccharibacteria bacterium | reverse complement strand
AAAATATCGGGAGAGGATAAAGGAAGAGACAAAAGGAAGCTACCTGCCGTATCCTTGACTAAATCCAAAAAAAGTGTATAATAGACAGGAGGCGAAAAATATGCGCTTTTTGAGAAGAAAGAAACAGAGATATGATAATTATAAGAAAGAAGCAGCCAGGATAGTCGTGGAAGCAGCGAAAGCATCTGCCAAACAGACTGAGGAGGAGCCTAAAAAAATCGACAAGAAAAAGAGCATCGCGATGCGCCTGTTGATGACAGTCATCAGTCTTGCGGTAATACTGATTTTCCTGCCAAAGATAATCTGCGGTGCGACCGGTATAGCGATCATAAAAGAAGCAATGTCCGGAGACTATAAGATAGTCGATCGGATAATGGATAAGATAATCGGGAGAAAAAAATGATGATCAGGGACTTTCCATGCCGGAAGCGGATGTGAAGGTTCCTCTTTTTTATTGATTTAAATGCGGCTTCAGGCTGATTTTCAACATCCCGGAGAGGAGCGGATATTTATGGTGCGGAAGCAGGCCTCCGAACCTGCTCCCTGAGATTATGAGCCCCACATTCTTTCGGATGTGACCCTAGACGCGTTTTCGGCATTACGGGACCACGCCCGAAGGGGCGTGAACCAGACACGAAAAGCCGTTTCCGATACTCCGCACTCCTACGGATGGAATCCTGGATTCCCGCTTTCGCGGGAATGACAGATTGAGTTCGAGGATATATATCTTTATCCTTTCGAGCAAAACAAGGAATCCATCTGCCAACAGTGACAAATGCAGAATTCGCTTCAGAATACAGCATCTATCGGAGAGATCAGACGGATCTCGATATCCTCGTTTATCTTTATTGACTTAAACCCCTCTTCAGGCTAAGTTAGATTTATAGATATAAGCTTAATCTTACCGCAATATGGGATTTTCAGTAGGCATCGTCGGGCTTCCGAACGTGGGCAAATCCACGCTCTTCAAGACGCTCACCAAAAAAGAGATCGATATCTCTAACTACCCTTTCTGCACCATCGACCCCAACGTCGGCATCGTCAAAGTGCCGGATGAACGGCTGGAGAAGCTGACGCGATTCTCCGAGAGCGCCAAGACCATCCCCACCGCCATCGAGTTCGTGGATATCGCCGGGCTGGTGAAAGGCGCGCACGAAGGCGAAGGGTTGGGGAATAAATTCCTCGCCAACATCCGCGAAGTGGATATGATCGCCCACATCGTCCGCGGCTTTCCGAGCGGCAAGATCACCCACATCCACGACCGGATAGATCCGGCGGAAGATGTCGAGATCATCAATACCGAGCTCATCCTCGCCGACCTGGAAACGGTGGACAAACGCCTCCTCAAAGTGGAGAAGGAAGCGCGCTCGGGAGATAAGCATGCGATTGCGTTAAAGGCCGTACTGGAAAAATACAAGGCTGCGCTTGAGGACGAGAAGATGGCGAACACCGTAGGACTCGACGAGAAAGAACAAGAGCTGACGAAAGAATTACAGCTGCTCACTAATAAGCTGGTGCTTTATGTAATAAATGTGAGCGAAGAGCAGAAGATTTCCGAACTCGATATCCTGCCGGGAATAGAGAATAAGATATTCCTGCCCATCCAGTTCGAACTCGAGCTTGCCGAACTACCCCCCGAGGAAGCGGAGATTTTCCGTGCCGAGGCGAATCTCGACCCGCAGATCGCTTCCCTCGAGGATCTCACTACCCGCTGCTATGACCTCCTCGGCCTCATCACTTTCCTCACTACCGGCAAAGACGAGACCCGCGCCTGGACCATCAAGAAAGGCTCGACCGCCCCCCAGGCCGGCCGCGCCATCCATAGCGACTTCGAAGAGAAATTCATCCGCGCCAGTGTCATCAACTGGAAGACGCTCATCGACTCCGGCTCGCTAGGTAGCGCCGTCGAAAAAGGACTATTGCGCACCGAAGGCAAGGGCTATATCGTGCAGGATGGGGATGTGATCGAGTTCAAGATATAAATTGCACTGGATTTGTCATTTCGAATCGACCGCAAGAAGGTGAGAAATCTATAAACTGACGCAAACGATACCAACGTTAACTCATAGGAACACCTCTCCGATCACAAATAAATACCACAGATTTCTCAGTCGCTATTACTCCTTCGAAGTGACAATGATAAAACTCGGCGCAACGGTAATACACCCAGGGTGACAGGCTTTGGTCTGCGCCTTTATGTTCTTGGAACCATCCCGCAGAGTTTGACGCATTTTTGAAAGGGGTGTATCATGGTTATAGATGAACAGCAGGAAGGCAGGCAAAGAAAGATATCCTTGGATTTAAAGCGAATCGGCTTTAAGCACAAAGACTTCTTTCTTCCCTTATCCTTCCCCAATTACCGATAGATACTATCTATCACCCCTCAAACAAAATCCAAAC
>CAZDCJ010000062.1:0-2077 GCA_964503935.1 uncultured Candidatus Saccharibacteria bacterium | reverse complement strand
AATCCAAACACAAAAATCCCTCTTCATCAAACAAAATCACGCAAACCCTACAAAAATCACAACAACTTAAACTCACAAGAGATACCCCGGTATCTCTTTTCTCTTGTCTTAGAGGACGAGTCTCCCTTATCCTCCCAATTATATAGATAAGCCGTTAATTGTCATCTGAGAGCTGATCATTGGCTTAAATAAAGGACTTTTTTTCGTAAGCCATAGATTATAGCCCATGAGCCATTTTCCCTTGCCAAAAGCGAAAAACCGTGTTAGGATGAGTCGAAAGGTAAAGATATATGGCGTAGTACCGCTACGTCCCAGGTCCATATATATCTTAATTTTTTGTACTAAAATCATCATTTACCATAACTAGAAAAGAATGAAAAATTACGAACTCCTTTACATCCTCCCGGCGTCAGAGACTTCCGAAGAGATCGTAAAGAACTTCCAGGATGTGCAGAAACACCTGGAAAAATTCGGTGCGACTATGCTTGAGACTCTGCTCGACCACCCGTTCCTCACCAAGGCCGGCATGAGCAAGGAAGAAGAATCAGACGAGATCAAAGCGCTCCCTGTCGTGAAGCGCAAGCTCGCCTACCCCGTAAAGCACGAGAGGCTGGGCTACTACTGCCTCGTCAATTTCTCCGCCGAAGGAAAGAAGATCCAGGACATCGACGAATACCTGCGCCTGAGCAAGACGGTCCTCCGCCACATCATCACTGAGGCTGATCCGATGACCCGCGAAGAGCTGGAACGGCTCCAGACTCTCTTTGCCCGTAAGAAAGCCGAGCAGGAGAAGGAAGAGGCCGAGAGCGGCAAAGGAAGAGAAGAACGCAAGGGGGCAAGAAGGGAAGCTCTCGAAGAAAAGAAGGAAGAAGCAAGGGAGGAAGCTCCGAAAGAAGAAGTCAAGGTAGAAGAAGGAGAGAAACAGGAAGAGGCTGCAGTCGAAGAAGCTCCAAAGACCGAAGAGATTAAAGAAGAAATAAAGGAAGAAGCTCCGGCTGAGAAAGTCGAAGTCGAAAAGGAAGAGAAAAAAGAAGAAGCGAAAGCTGGAAAGAAAGATGAGAGCAAAGGTAAGAAGAACAAGATCAAATTGGAAGAGCTCGAAGACAAGCTTGATGCTATCCTGGAGGATACGATTGTATAAATTTAAGCCATTAAATTTTACAAAGTAACTCAAAACTATGAACTTCAACAAAGCCATCATCATCGGGAGAGTGACCAAGGATCCTGAGGTCCGCACCACTCCCAGCGGACAGTCAGTCGCGACCTTGAGCGTCGCCACCAATCGTGTATGGAACAGCAACTCCGGCGAAAGACAGGAAAAGACCGAGTTCCACAATATCGTCGCCTGGGGCAAGCTTGCCGAAATCTGCGGACAGTATCTCGTCAAAGGCCAGGAAGTGATGTTCGAGGGGCGCCTCGAGACCCGCACCTGGGAAGGCCAAGACGGCCAGAAGAGATCCCGCACCGAGATCATCGCTGAGAACATGCAGATGGGATCCAAGCCTCGTGGCGGAGAAGGCGGCGGGTCCTATGAGAGACCGGTAGGAGGACAAGCCGCAAGCCGCAGCAGCGAACCTGCCCCAGCCAAAGAGAACGAAGGGCTTGAAGAAGAAATCAGGATCGAAGACATACCTTTTTAAGAGATAATCACCTATCATGATAAACAACACTAAGAGAAATAGCGCCCCCGCAGTCAAGAAGCAGTGCCTCTTCTGCATAGAGCGCGAGAGGAATGTGGATTACAAGGATCCGCAGACGCTCCAGAGATTCATCAACCAGAGAGCCAAAATCATGTCCCCGAAGAGGACCGGCGCCTGCACCAAGCACCAGAGGATGGTAGCGACCGCGATCAAGCGCGCGAGATACATGGCGCTCCTGCCTTACATCTCGAAGTAAATACTTTTAAAAAACAGTCCCGCAAGGGTCTGTTTTTGTGTGTGCTTCCATAAATTCTGCAGGACAAATCACTTCACCGCCCCCCCCGTCGGGATAATAGTTGAATTCCGTCCGGTTGACCTTGATGATAAAGGCAAAGATCCGACATTCCTCTTTTCCGGCAAGCAATCGGTATGCCTAC
>CAZDCJ010000061.1:0-4624 GCA_964503935.1 uncultured Candidatus Saccharibacteria bacterium | reverse complement strand
GCTTTGGCTGCTTGCATCGCATCGTTGTCGCCGACGGCGACGACATAGCGCGTGCCGCCGAGAATCAAGAAGATCAAGGCGAAAGTGCCGACAAGAGAAAGCAGGACCTTGACGGCGATGACGATGAAATCGGCGATGGTATCGGTACCTTCTCCGCCCAGATTGAGCGGGTTACAGAAATACCCCGCAGACGGATCGCAAGTCGCGGCGCTGGCAGAGAACCCCCACAAAGAGATAAGGAGAAGCGCCGCGATGCCGACTATCTTCCCGATAATTAGCTCGTTTCTCATATAAGGTTAATTATGATTGCATCAAAGTTTCGAATTCTTCTTTTTCGATGACTTCTATCTCGATGAGCCTTGAAGTGATCTTCTCCAGCTTCTCTTTGTTATTCTCGAGTATCTCTGTGGCGCGCTTGTAGGCTTGCGATATGAAAGCTCCGATCTCGCTGTCGATCTCTGCAGCGACTTTCTCGCTGTAATTCCGCTGCTCATGGATCTCTTTGCCGAGGAAGACAGTCTCGCTCTCCGTTCCGAACACTACCGGACCTATCTTCTCGCTCATGCCGAATTTGGTGATAAGCTTGCGGGCCAGCTCGCTCGCACGCTTGAGGTCGCTTGAGGCGCCGGTCGTAAGATCGTTGAAGATGAGTTTTTCCGCCGCATATCCGCCGAGGAGCATCGCAAGTTCGTCGATGAATTCCGAGCGGGTATGGAAAGTCTTGTCCTCTTGCGGGAGATTGAGGGTATAGCCGGCAGCATGGCCGCGGGAGATGATGGATATCTTATGGATCGGATCAGTATTGGGAAGCAGATGCCCTACGACGGCGTGACCGGCTTCGTGGTAAGCGGTGATCTTCTTTTCTCTCTCCAGGAAGGTCTTGCCTTTCCTTTCCGGACCCATTATCACCTTCTCGATGGATTCGAGGATCTCTTCGTTGCCGATGATCTCCTTGTCGTGCTTGGCAGTGAGGATGGCGGCCTCATTGAGCAGGTTGAAAAGCTCAGCACCGGAGAACCCGGGGGTCCGCTGGGCGATCTTCTGGAGGTCGATGTCTTGCGCAAGAGGCTTGTTCTTAGCGTGGACTTCCAGGATTTCCTTGCGGTCGCGGATGTCCGGCATATCGATCATGACGCGCCGGTCGAAACGGCCAGGGCGAAGGAGCGCCGGATCAAGGACGTCGGGACGGTTGGTGGCCGCCAGGACGATCACATTATCCTTGGTGTCAAAGCCGTCCATCTCTACCAGGATCTGGTTGAGGGTCTGCTCCCTCTCGTCGTGTCCCCCGCCGAGACCGGCGCCGCGATGTCTGCCCACGGCATCGATCTCATCGATGAAGAGGATGGAAGGCGCGCTCTTCTTGGCGTTCTTGAAGAGGTCGCGTACCCGCGAGGCTCCTACTCCGACGAACATCTCCACGAATTCCGAACCGCTTATGTTGAAGAAAGGCGCGTCCGCTTCTCCGGCTACCGCCTTGGCAAGCAGAGTCTTGCCGGTTCCCGGGGCGCCCAAAAGCAGGACACCACGCGGGATACGGGCACCCAGTTTCTGGAATTTTTCCGGATTCTTGAGGAATTCTACGACTTCCCGGAGCTCTTCTTTGGCTTCCCGGGCTCCGGCAACATCGGCAAAAGTCACCTTCTTTTTCGTTTCTCCCGGCTTGAAGAAGCGGGCGGTGGACTTGCCGAAAGACATCGCCTGGGTGTTGGCCTGCTGTGCGCGCCCGAACATGATCCAAAGCAGGAACCCCAGGAAGATGAGAGTGATCAATGTGGGCAAAAGCGCTGTTCCCCAGGTTTCCCACGCGGATTTCTGCACCCGAGTGATGTTGAGGGCGCTGATCTTGTTCTGCTCTACGCCATAGTCTTCCCGCAGCGTGGTTTCCAGTGAAGGCTCCAGATCCTTGTAGACGACCTGTTTCTCTCCGCTCTTAAGCTGTATGTCGATTCGCTGGTTCTCGTCTATGTTCTTTACCTCCGCTTTCTCCACCTCGTCGGAAGAGATCTCGGCAGCAAACTCGTTGATGGTTATCTCCTTAGGGGCGGTCTGCGAACTTCCCAGCATGCTGAAGATACCGGTCATTATGAGGAAGAGCAGGATGATAGTGGTCAGATTCTTGAAGAGATTGCCCTGCGGAGCCATATTTGAATTCTTCTTTGCCATGATATTTTGGTTATTCAGTCTTAAAGCCAATACAAGAAAATAAGATTTATCCGTCTCATTTAAGGCAATTATATCAGCCTGACCGGTTTTATGCAACAAAAACCTCCTTTTATAAAGAGGAGGTCAAGACTTGTCCGGGGACTTTACAGGAGTCCCGCTCCCTCGATGGATTGGGTGTAAGTATCGATGAATGAAGGGAGAATGAATGCGAGCGCGATGACAGGCAGCAGGAAAGTTATTACGGTGAATAATACTGTGTAGAGGATGTATTTGCGCGTCTTTTCGGCGGCGGCATGAGTATTTTGGAGGAGCTCTTGCTGCGTCTTGAGGAGCTCGAGGATCTGTTCTTCATTGGTCATATCTCTAGGAATTATGGTTAAGGGAAGCCAGAGTCTTTATCCGTATGGATTATATCACATTATTCTTCGGGCGGTATTGGAGCGCTTCGGCGACATGCTTGCTCTCGATAGCTTCTTTTCCTTCCAGGTCGGCGATAGTGCGGGCGACCTTGAGTATCTTATAATAAGAACGGGCGCTCAGATTGAATTGGCTCACGGCGGTCTTGAGAAGATTATTCGTAGCTTCGTCTACTTTACAGAATTCCTTGACGACTTGCGAATTCATTTCCGAATTGGAAATGAGGTCGGTGCCGGAAAAGCGTCTTTTTTGGAGGGAGCGGGCCGCTTCTACGCGCTTTTGGATGCTCTCGGATGATTCCGCGAGCTCGTCTTCGGCAAGCTTGTCGAACTTGATGCGCGGCACCTCGATATAGAGGTCGATGCGGTCAAGGAGCGGGCCGGAGATCTTCTTCTGGTATTTGATGATCTGGGCGGGATTGCAGGAACAGTCGTGTTCCGGGTCGTTGAGATAGCCGCAAGGACAAGGGTTCATGCTGGCGATGAGCGTAAACTGGGCAGGAAAGGTGAGGGTGCCCTGGGCGCGACTGATGGTGACGATGCCGTCTTCGAGCGGCTGGCGGAGATTCTCCAAGATGGTGCGTGGAAATTCCGGGAGCTCGTCGAGAAACAAGACGCCCCGATGCGAGAGGCTGATCTCTCCCGGCTTGGGGAAGGCGCCGCCTCCGACCAGGGCCGGGGCGCTCGCACTGTGGTGCGGGGTGCGGAAGGGGCGGGTGGTGATGAGGGGCTTATCATTCGGCAGGAGTCCGGCGATGCTGTATATCTTCGTTACCTCCAGGGCCTCTTCTTTGCTCATCTCGGGGAGGATGGTCGGGACAGCCCGCGCCAGGAGGGTCTTGCCGGTGCCGGGCGGTCCGCTCATGAGTACGTTGTGGCCGCCGCTGGCCGCGATCTCGAGCGCGCGTTTCACGTGCTCCTGGCCTTTGACGTAGGCCATGTCGATCGAGTGCTTCGGCTTTTTGTCAGACTGTCCGATGCCGGGGGTGCGGGCCGGGGCGATCTTCACTTTGCCTTCGAGGTAAGCGATGAGTTCGGCAAGGCTCTCGACCGGGATGATTTCGATGCCTTCTACGAGGCCTGCTTCGAATTCGTCCACTTTTGGGACGAAGATGCGTTTGTATCCCTTGGCTTTGGCGAAGAGCGTCACCGGCAAGATGCCATTGGTATGGCGGAGCTGGCCGTTGAGGGCAAGTTCGCCTACAAAGAGCGAAGCTGTGAGGTCCGCTTCGATCTGCCGGTTTGCCAAAAGGATGCCGATCGCGATAGGGAGGTCGTATGCCGGTCCTTCCTTCTTGATGTCGGCCGGCGCCAAGTTGATGGTCGTGCGCGTCGCGGGGAAAGTCGCGCCGCTGTTCTTGATGGCGGACTTCACGCGTTCTTTTGATTCCTGCACCGCCGTGTCCGGAAGTCCCACCACGATGACGTTGAAGAGTCCGGGGCTGATGTCGATCTCCACTTCCACCCGTTCGCAATCCAACCCGATCACCGCGCAAGAATTGATCTTGGAAAGCATGGTTTTTGAAATTATCGATTAAATATCATCATTTGAAGTCTGTGATAAATATCATATCGGTATTTCGGAGGAACAGAGAAGCCGGATATCTGAAAGAAAGAATATCCGGTCAGGGAATTAAGCTGTCGTAAAGGATGACCGAGAGCGCGTACAATATCCAGACATGTACGGGGTAAAAGACATAGAATAGATATTTGTATCCCCTGCCTTTTTTGCCATTATAGAGCATCATGAGGAATACTGCGAAGACCATCATCCACTGGCAGCTATCCGCGGTCGCCCAGATAAGGAGCGAGAACACGACGTAATCGATGGCTTGTGCCAGCCGGTTTGGGCGGGTGTAATAGAGCACGATGCCAAGGACGACCCACGACCAGCCGCCCTCCACAAAGAACATGAGAGGCGAGAGGGTGAAAAGCAGGAGGCAATACAATATGAGATGGCCGATATCATTCCGGTGGAGCCACAGATTGTCGAGGCAGTATATGGCGCTTGCGGCAAGGAACATCGTGCCGAAGATATTATTGGT
>CAZDCJ010000060.1:0-4723 GCA_964503935.1 uncultured Candidatus Saccharibacteria bacterium | reverse complement strand
CTGCGCGCATTTAGGATCCTATCAATAGAGTAGCAGCCCAGTCTAACGTCTACTATGCCGCTATTTTCTCAATTCTCACTGTACGGAATTTATGCCGGACTTGACACAGGATCTACGTTAAGTTTCTAAATCCGCCTCATGCCGCGCGCTAAGTAAACTACGACTCTTTAACGTTATAAAAGAAGATACTGAAACAAGTTCAGCATGACAGACTCGGCATCATTCCGAATACTGATAATACGACGGCATATTATCCATCCGCATGAAAACCGCCTTAATGATAGATGCGAGAGCAGGTCTCCGAACCTGCTCCCTAAGGTTTTAAGCCTCGCCAACTCTCATTGTCTCCCGGATTCCCGTCTTCACGGGAATAACACGATAGCGATCAGAGCAGCAGATCTTAGTCTGCACGCATTTCAGAAAGGACTGCCCTCGGATGCAAATAATAACGGCTTTCACATTGAATGCAAAACCGCCCCCGAGGGGCGGCATCCAGCGCTATATCAATATCCGGCTTCGCTGCGGCGCTTGAGCCGTGCGAAATCCTCGTCGATATCTTTCTGTATCTCAGCAAGGAGTCCTGCGTTTTCCGGTAACAACAAGTGTTTGAACCGCTTCTGCATCCCGAGCCACTCGGCGATCGGCATCTTCGCTTTCGGTTCGTAATTTAATTTGAATTTCCCGTGATCGATCTCATAGAGCGGCCAATAGTTGCATTCCACCGCTGCCTTGGCAATCTTCACGGTCTGCGAAGGATCGAATCCCCAGCTCCGCTGGCAGGGACTGATAAGATTGATGAACGATGGGCCTTCCACGGCGAATGCTTTCTTCACCTTTTCCGTGAGGTCCGCGAAGTGAGAAATGGAAGATTGCGCCACATAATTTATATGATGTCCTTCGACGATAGAAGTAAGATCCTTGCGTCTTTCCACCTTCCCTTTCATCACTTTTCCTACCGGCGTCGTGGTAGTATCCGCGCCCTTCGGCGTCGCACCCGACCTCTGATTACCGGTATTCATATACGCGCCATTATCATAACAGACATATAAGAACTGATGCCCCCGCTCCAATGCCCCCGACAGGCTCTGGAGTCCGATATCATATGTACCGCCGTCACCGCCCACCACGAGAAACTTCACATCCTCCGGCAATCCCTTAGCCCATTTGGACCGGTCGGCCGGTTTCTTCCTCAGCATCACATGGTACGCCTCGATGACTCCGCTGGCCGTAGCCGACGAATTCTCGAACGCGTTATGGATCCACGGCGTCTTCCACGAAGTATAGGGATAGATGGTAGTCGCGACTTCGAGACAGCTGGTGGTGTTGATAACCACCACCGGTTCATTGATGGCCGCGAGCACCAGCTTGATATTGATCGGTTCGCCGCAGCCCGGACAGAGGCGATGTCCCGAAGTGAAACGTTCGTTCTCTTGGAGGCTCTTTGCGATTTCTATCAGATTCATATGATATTTCCTTATTTCTTATGTCTCCATTATATCACTTCCCGAGAGAAAACAAAAACCGGCAAAGCTTTGCAGAGATCCGGAAAAACAGTTTGGGGAGAGAGTGTCCAAAATGCCTCCCCTTCACTCTGCAAAACCTTGCCGATTTTATCGCGTCTTTGGGGCGGCTTCTACCGATATTCGAAAATGCCCCATTTGACTTTGCATATTAGCACGGCTTTTGATCCGTGTCAATACTTGCCCACCCGTACACGGATATCGAAACTTCCTTATCAAGACGATAAGTCTTATGTGCTGTGATAAACCGTATATTTTGTCATCCTGAGCCCTGACCTTCGTCAGGATAAACTCCGCTTAGCTGGGCCGAAGGATCCCTTCATTACCGCTTATCTTATCCATACAGCATAAATGAATCCATATATCCCTGGCAAGAGATAAAAGAATAACCCGATAAATATCTTTGATCGGGTTATGCGATGTCTGCTCGCTTTTGCTCAGACATATCGGTTCATTTTCGTAATATAGCCTTGGAACAAGGATGATCCATCATCCCTGGTATTTTTGTTTTTCGACCACCGCGCCAGGGCCGCATCGATTTCCTTCATCATCGGCTTTAAGAAATCCTCATTTCCTGAGTTCTTATGGTCCTGCAATATCCTTCTGACATCTCTCCACTCTTCCGCCGCTGACTCGTTATCGATCGTCAGCCTGACTCCTTCCGCATAATCATAGTAATGCATGTGCTCTTTCTGGATATAATCTTTGATAAGGAATATCCTCAGCGAAGAATAATGCTCCCATATCTGGAATATCCGCAGTGTGGATTCCGGAGAAAAAGGATAACCATTATCCTGGTTCCTGATGAACTCGATGGACTTCCCGAACATATTCTTATCGAAGCCGTAGATGTATCCTTTCTTTCCGAGCGAATCTTCCATTTCTTCCGTATAACTGCAAAGCATCACGGATTGGATATACGCATCCTCCTCCTGTGATATCAGCTTCATCATGATCAGATTTGCTTCTTTTTTCATGCTGCTGGATATCCTCGGATTGCCCATCAGGCTATGGAAACCGTCCAGTTCCGTAGCGCCATAGCGGACCCCTAAGCCGAAAGGCTCGCTATTGAAGATTATGAGTCTCAGGAGATCGATGATATGTTTCCGACAGAGACGGGCGCTTTCTCTGCGTTCAAGGATAAGCATTATCGACCGATTATAAGATCTTATCACGTCTGTCAGATATTTGCTCCCGAACCTAGCATGCTCGCTTATCGCCCACTTCCTGCTGATGATCATGACCCTTATCATGAAGTCCAGCAGCTCGCCCGGGATACCATCGAGAAAGAACATATCCTCCGGCCTATCTCTCCGGTCAATCCTTTCGCAATATTCCGGCTCCAAGAGATAGTCATGCAGTAAAACCCCTCTCCGGGATGCGGGACCGTCATGCTTGACTGCCTGTCCCCAAGATACAGCTTCCCGCAGCGCCCCTTCATCCCACAGATAGAACATCAAGAACCTTGCCTTGAATCCCACGGATCTGCATGAAGACCAGAATTGCGCCATGCTTTCCTCAATCTCGCCTCTCTGTACGTCTTTAAGGAAATTTTGCCATACCTTATCCTCTGCCTTCGTAAAATATGAAGGATAATCCTTTTTCAACCTATGCAATTCAGCCGATAATTCTTCATTACTGGCGACTATCGACGTCAATGAAGCGAACACTACGGGCAATCCATCATCCGTCAATCCTCCTTCAGCCAACTGTATTATGGTTTCTCCTCCTCTGATTCATTGATTTATATTTTTGTTTTTCATCCATGATCCCCCATGGCAGGTTGACATTATTCCTCATTCTACATCATTACCCGGTTATTGTCCACCATCCTGGACTTTTCCCCGCTTCTCTTCTAGAATTATCTTACATTTAATCAAATCAATGCGTAGGAATAATATCAAGAAAATCGGGGTCTTCCTAGGAAGGCTCCAGCCTCAGCACGCCGGGCATGAGAGCATGATCCGGCAGATCTTCCGCGAAAACGACGAGGTCGTGCTTTGTGTAGGCTCCGCCCAGAAAATCAAGAGAAGTGATCCGGTTTTTGAGCGCAATCCGTATCCCACTGCGCTGCGCAAGAATCGCCTTATCGCATTCCTTCGGAAAGAGGATTTTCGAAAGCCCTGGCGCGTCGCGACCGCGACCGACATCCAGCCCGAATCCGCCTGGCCCGCGCATCTCAAGAGATGCTGCGCCCTTACCGACGAGACCTTTAACACCGTGTATTTTGCCGATCCTATTCCGGAGGACTACCGCCTCGACATGGAAAAAGCCGGCTTTCGGATAAAGCGCATCCCCCGCCGGAGGTTCCTTTACCAGACGCGCGACAAGACCGTCCACAAGATATCCTCGGCTACGGAAATAAGAACGTTTGAAATGCCATCCGGGATTGATTAACACGAGAAAGCAATTGCATTGCCGCAAATATTGCCCGGCCAGCAAAAGGCTGTTATGATGAAGCAAATTAACCCCAAGCAAATGCGCGTAGCCATCTTCTATAATCCCAAGACCAACCCGCAGAATATCCAGCACGCCCGGGAAGCGGCCGCGGCGCTGGAACACGCCGGCACTTCCCAAGTCACCAATCCGACGCCGGATAAGCTCAAAAAGACCGACATCGCTCTCGCCGTCGGGGGCGACGGCACCGTTCTCTACGCCGCCAATCTCCTGGCGAAATCGAGGATTCCTATCCTCGGCGTCAATTTCGGACACCGGGGATATCTCTGTGAGCTGGATAAGGATAATTTCGCCGCGTATATCCCATATCTCAAGGAAAAAAGATACCGAATAATGGAAATGACCCGTCTTCAGGCAAATATTCACAGAAGAGACGGAAAGATCATTTCCCTGCAGGCCCTCAACGAAATCTCTATCGGCGGCATCAACCGAACCGTGAGCCTGAAAGCGGATATACGCACGCCGGATAAGGATATCGATGCTCGGATATCCGGCGACGGACTCATCGTTTCTACCCGTACGGGATCGACGGCCTATAACATCAACGCCGGCGGCCCGATGCTTCTGACCGATGTCTTCGCGGTCCTCGCCAATAACGCCTTCTTCGACTCCGAGCATCTTCTTCCGATAACCAGATCCCTGGTAGTGCCGACCGACACAGTGATAAAAGCCGAGGATCTCAGCCACAACGCGCTCAATCTTCCCTACGTGATCGCGGACGGACAGGAAGCGATCAAGATCGGCAA
>CAZDCJ010000059.1:3996-5114 GCA_964503935.1 uncultured Candidatus Saccharibacteria bacterium | reverse complement strand
AAATAACGATTTTTCTCCGGTTTTTTCTTTTGTCTGTCACTCAGGCAATCCGGACTGACTTTGCCAAAAAAATAGGCGGAAGGAATTGCCGTATTTTGGTCGGTTCCCTTCTGCCTAAGCTGCCGTCAATCCGTCAGATTGAACAGCACCCAGCCATCCTTATATTCACTGAAGACAACCTTGTACATCTCGGCTGCATATAGTTTTATCCTATCGGGGGAGGTCACTGCTATTACTAGCAAGTCTCCTTTCTTTATGCTCAGTCCATCGAAACGCACTTCCACCGTGTTGCTCCTTTCCATCGCCATGGTATGGTTGATGGTCTGTTCGAACAATTCGGCCGGCGCATCCATGTGCAGGACGACAAGGGTCACGTTGCGGTTACTCCGGCCTTTTACGCTGAGGATATCCGCGGTTACCGTCTGGGTAGTCTTGTGGTCAGTCGTCTCATCGACCAGGGTGACATCATTTATTTCTATGCTATTGTTATGCAGTATCATATCTTTGCCGAAGATGAAATCTTCGATGAAGCATATGAAGCCTTCTTCTACTTTCGGGGGAGTGAGAGGCGCCAGCCGCATCGGTTCTACGGGCTGCAGGCGGAAGAATATCAGCATAGGCCTGACGTTATCTCCGCTCGTTCCTCCTAGATTTTCTTTACCGATCTTTTCTTCGGGCTTATTCTTTGTTTCTTCTTTTCCCTCCGTAGTCTTTTTTACGCAGATGTCCGCTTTCTTCGCTGGCGGTTTTGCGGGCGTTGTGGCCGGGGAAGGTCCTTGGGCATCATCATCCGGATCTTCGGCTTGATTTTCATCATCGTCGGTATCTTTCGGATCGATAATGACTGGTCGCGAACCTTCTCCATCGTCGGTATCAGAGGCTTTCTCCGCGTTGCCGACAGGATCGTCCCGGTCGTCCGGTCCATTGTTATTGCCGGAATCTCCTGCATCTTCGGTCGGGTCGTCTGAGCCAGGATCTTCGGAATTATCGTCCGCCTCATCCGGATCAGCAGAAGGATCAACGGTTCCGGAATCACCAGTCGGATCATCCACATCGTCCATATCATCACTGATATCATCCTCTGCGTCGTCGGGATTTTCAGGATCAGCCGGATCGTC
>CAZDCJ010000059.1:0-3896 GCA_964503935.1 uncultured Candidatus Saccharibacteria bacterium | reverse complement strand
ATCAGCCGGATCGTCGAGGTCGGTTGGACCGTCATCCGGATCTGTCGGATCTTCGGCACTGTCGCCCTGATTGTCATTTTCTGCGTCCAAGCCTTCATCGATGACCGATGAGTTGCCGTCGCCGCTCTCTGCGGATGCGGCGAAAGCCGCCGCATTAACCAAAACTGCCAAGCAGACAAAAAAGACTGCAATTTTTTTCAATTCCTACACCTTCTTTTTTGCAGTTCTCGCTTTGATCGGGAAAACTGCATATGCTAGGTTAGCATATAAAATGCGGCTTGTAAACATATGGGGGGTGTGTTTTTTGGAATGATTCGTAAGCTCTCTTATTGACAGATGCATTAAAATGTCGTAAGGTACCATAAATGGCTAGAGTATCGGATATGAAGTCAGGAGCAGTGATGCGACCGCTCGTATGGAAGGAATGAACGTTTTGCCGCACGGATGATGGGAACGTTCTTTTTTTATTTGCATAAAATCAGGCTTCTTGGCTCTGGTCGATGACGGGGGCCGGGAAGCGGGCTTGAGAAATATCGAGCTCCGAAAAATGTCCTTTGAAAAACAGAGACAAAAACGAAGCGTGATCCTCCGGGGTCGGATTTTGCTTTCTTGGAATCGGCGCAAGGATGGCGCGGATATTCCAAGGCAGGAGAGAGGATGAACAAAGGGTTCTTAGGTATGGTATTGATCCTTATCGTCGGCATGACGGCTTCTGTGGCCTTCGCTGGTGACGATATATCGTGGAAGACAGGCTCGGGACGCGATCCCGCAATCTATGACAATAAGGTAGTGTCGTGGGATGTGTCAGGAGACATATCGCTGCGAGACAGGAATGTGAAACCGACGGCGCTGACGATGATCGATTGCGTAGAAGCATCCTATCCGGATATCGGCGAAAGATATATGGTCTGGATAGAAAAAGACGAGCGCTACAAGATCGCTATATGCGATATCGAGACTCTGGGTATATATCATCTGGAGTCGGAGGATGTAGATGCGACCAGCCGTCCCCGCGTGTGCGGTGACCGGGTCGTATGGGGTGCGGGCAATTGGACATATATTTATGATATATTGACCAAAGAAGGAGATAGGATTTCCCCGGCTTATCATCCCGATATGTATGATACTAAATTGGTTTATGATTTTGAAGAAGGGGAATTCCACCGGGTAGCGGTCTATGATATCGAGACAGATGAGCGGATAGTGATACCATACGAGTACAATCTTGAAAGGCCGCGTATCTGGGGCGACAAGGTCTTGGCCTGCCGCGCGGATAGCGGGACGGGCGGACTCGTCCTCTATGATATCGAGACGGAGGAAGTGACGGAAATCGTCTCTCCCGAGATAGATATCGAGAAATCCGACTGCGTGCCTGATGCCGGTCTCTATTATGCCATCTCGGAAAAATGGGTAGTGTACGGGCGGACGTATAATTGCCAGGATCATACGGCAGGCGTCTATGCGTATAATATCGAGAGCGGGGAGCATTATCTGATATCACCGAACATGGCCGATGGCCTGGGGATCACTCCGGACATATGCGGGAATACTTCCGTATGGGGATATTGCGATGCGCAAGGTCTGGTAGTCACGGATATGGATATCTGCGTCTGTCCTGACCTGAACCTTCTTGCGGTGCAAGACCGACCGGATGCGACTGAAGAAATCGTAATGGGAAAAGTGACCGTGATCTCGGATCAGGCCTCTGCCTCTTATCGTGTGGTTTCGGGCGATCATAGTGCCGAGGGAAGCGGAAGAGAGTGGAGCGCGGATCTGCCGGTAGGAGAGTATCAGATACTATATGGCGTGATTGATGGATATATCTGTATGCCGCAGAATTTCACGCTGACGGAAAAAGGGATTACGATCTATGCGGGCTACGTCGAATATCTGGCCGATACCAAGCTATCTGTTCCATATCTCGAGAAAGACTACGGAGATATCCGGCTGCCGGAAGGGGTAATTCCTGGACGGGAAGAAACGGATATTCCCCTGTATGTCCCGCCGATAAAGGATAATACGAATGCGCAGTATGAAGAAGAAGGATGGACGGAGGTAGCCCATATAACGAAAGATACTGTCCGTATAGACAAAACGAAGCTGGGAACCGCGCTCGTAGTCGATGCGAGCTATCCGAAGAATGAGGGGATGTTCGGCTATGAAGTGATCGCTCAAGGGGTGGTAGCCTTGGACAAGGCAGTCACCGAATATGGGGCGGATGTAATCGTCCAGGAAGATTACGAAGGACGGAAAAGAGCGATTGTCCGCTTTGCCGATGATGATCTCAGCAGGTTATATGAGGACAAAGCCGGATTCACCGTAATCTTCGAAAGTTGTTCGATCCGTATCGATAAAGCGCATGGCGAGCAGGAATACATAGCCTATCTTTCCCTCGCGAGGGACGGAAGGATAATGTACACTCCGATCGTATATCCGCGGGATCTGTATAATTTCAAGGATTTTGACGGGAATTACCAGCATACTGCCGGAGAAGATTACGTGAAGTGTATGAAGTGCGTGGTCACTCCATACAAGGAAAATGATATCCGGGAGGTCATGTCGCCGTGCGAACTGGTGCTCAAGATTCCGGAGAATCATCGCAGGGATAAAAATCGGGATCACTATCGCTAAAGATGAAAAAATGAGAGCGGAAAAAAACCGCTCTTTTATTCTGCCCGGATGCGGAAAAAAGGGGGAGGTGACTGCCAAGATATTCCGTGTCCGGCTGATATGAATTTTTCGGATCGGCTCCGGCGCGAAAAAATTCTGAAAAAACCGAAACGAGGTCTTGAAAAATGAATAAAAAGACAATATTATGGTTGCTATCCCTCATACTGGCAGGACTGATATTGGCGTCCGGCTGTTCGACTGAAGACGAGTCTGGCTCGGGCGATTACACTTATGAAGACACAGGTGTCGATGACAGTTATACGGACTCATACCCCGTCACTGATAGCGGTTATGATGATGCTTATAAGTACGAGCGGCAGCAGCGCCTCCGGCAGATACAGGATGAGAATAACGAAAGGATACAGCAGCTTCAGGATGAACAGTGGGAAAGAGAGACGGATCGTCTGGTAGATGCTATGGATTATTAAACGATATGGCATCGTGTCGTGAAACATATCAAAATACAGATTCGGAATGAGATTACAGTGGGCTGCGGCGCCCGTCGAATGACAAAGCCGCTTTTTTATGGCAGTCCGGCTGGCGTATTGCAGACCTTGAGAAAGGGCAGGGTATAATAAAGCAAAAATCACAGACGATGTAGATATTTACAAATCCCAGAATATGTGATTATATGTAGTGTCGTCTCTGATATCGTGGCGGGAGATGATATCAAGCTTCGGAATCAATCATCATCAGGAGGGGGATAGGAAATGTCGGGAAATATAGGGGATATGGAGCCTCAGCAGTTCTGTCAGGAGAAATTCAGGAGTGATGTTTTTCAGGATCAAAGGCTCGGTCCGATGGCGGAGACGGTAATATGCTTCTTTTTGGAAAAGTGGCCGAAAATGCTGGTCATATCTTTTCACGGGGGGCGTCTCTTGATGGCCTTCAGGGATGGCACGAGCGGAGAGGGTGAAAAAATCGTATACTTGTGGAAGCTGTTTGAGGTAGTGGACGATGAAGAGAACGTATGCGAAATGAAAGAGGTGCCTATCGGTGAAGGCCGATTGGATATATCCATTCCTGTCTGTCCGGAAGAGCTTGCGCAGGAAGCGCTTCTTGCCGTCATGGATAAGTTTCCGTCATCGGAAAACCATACAGGCGAAATCGGGTATGATCTATAAACCGGATCAAGTTACGAAGATAAAGCATCGAAGAATAAGCTTTATCTTCTATTTCTCAAAGCTTGTGATCTAAGTCGTAGGTTTTGAGAAATAGCTCTTGTT
>CAZDCJ010000058.1:0-5234 GCA_964503935.1 uncultured Candidatus Saccharibacteria bacterium | reverse complement strand
TAAGGTCGCCACGCCTTCGATAATGGCGGTGTGCGACGAATATTTCGCGGTCAATACGGATTTGGGAAGCGGCGTATCGGCGGAGTAGGAATGGGCTGGTTCGCATAGCGGAACATGGTTCCATACATAGGAATGCCGGCCTCCGGGCCGGTTTTTTGACAAAAAAATATATTTGTCATAATTTGGAAAGAGGAAAAATAAAAACGGATACGGAAAAAGACGGGAGGAATTCCTATGGAAGGAAAAAATCCAGGAAAAATAAAGCCGGTCTTCGAAGGCGAGATCGGCGGCGACAGTGCGGTTAGGATTGTGTGCGGAGAAGGGCTGCTGATGCTGAAGTTCTGCGTCAAGCCTTATTATGAGCTTGAAGCCGTCCTGTGGCTTTTTGATAGCTATCCGACAGCGTACGTAAAAGTGGAAGTGGCGTGGGCGGCAGTCAATGAGAAGATCGAGGAAGGTTGGTCGGGGAATATCAAAGAGACTGATATGAGGAAAGTGATATCTCCGAACAGTTCCGGGTTCTGGAAGAGCGCCGACGAAGACATTTCCTTCAGGGTCCTAGTAGTAGATAAGGATACGGTGGTCGTCCGTCCGTTTACCTCGGAAGATGCCTCTATAAATATCGGCAATGAGTCCGCCTGCAAAGGCGTACAGTTCACGCTCGGGGAGGAAGGGCTCAAGAAGGGCATTTCCGAGACTGTGATCTCGATCAAGAGGGCGAAGCCCTTGTCTCTCGAAGAGGGAAAGAGCCGGAAAAAAAGATGGATCAAGGTCTGGATGGAAGTCATCGAGGGAACGTCATCGGAAAACGAGAAGTCTTGATACGGATATCGGAGCATAGAGAGCAAAGGCGGAAGAAAATTCCAAGCAAGGTTTGCCGGTCGCAGAGGCGATGCGGCTTTTTTTATGATCAAATCCTATCTAGTCTGAAAACTAAAAAAGGTGTTTCGGAGTAGCAGACTTCAGTCTGCGCGGCTGTCTTAAGCAAACGATACTGGTTCTAAAATGCGCGCGGAATAAATTCCGCTACTCCAGGATGCGGTGCTCGCTGGAATCCTTCACGCCTTTTGGCTTGCTCAGGTGCTGCAGGTACGGATACAGGTATTTGTTGCCGGGGCGCGATTCTGCTAGAATTAGGAAAGAAAATGATAATTTCCCATATGACTACGCTCAAGACGCCAATCGAGAAACTGCCCCAGATCGGACCGCGGAACGCCCTTTATCTTAAGAAGCTCGGAATCAAGAGCGCCGGCGACCTGCTTTTTCATTTTCCTTTCCGTTACGATGATTTCTCTGACTATAAGCTTATCAAGGATGCGGAGGTCGGGCAGGTGGTGAGCGTGAAGGGCGAGGTCATCGAGATCCGCAATGTGCGCACAAGACGGCGGGGGATGACGCTGACGGAGGCGGCGATCGAGGACGAATCGGGCGTCATCCAGGCCATCTGGTTCAATCAGCCGTTCCTTACGACGAACCTCCATCAGGGCATGCATGTTTCCTTGAGCGGAAAGGTCACGTTCGCGAAGGAAGGAATGCAACTTTCCAGTCCGGCTTACGAGGTGCTGGGGAAAGGCAATCTTCATACGGGTAGGCTGGTGCCGGTCTATCATGAGACGGAGGGACTTTCGTCCAAATGGCTGCGCGCGCACATCAAGCCGCTTCTGCCGCTCGCGGATACCGTACCGGAATTCCTGCCGGCGGATATATTGGAGCGGCAGGACCTGCTTACGCGCAGCGAAGCAGTGAAGCAGATTCATTTTCCCGATAGCACGGAAGCGGCGGCGGAGGCCAAGCGGCGGCTCGGTTTTGACGAGCTTTTCTTGGTACAGCTCTACATGCGGCGGCAGCGGCAGAAGTGGGAAGGGCAGAAAGCGATCCGGATCGGGTACGACGGAAGGATAGAGGGGGAAATCAAGGATTTTCTAGCGCGGTTGCCTTTCCAATTGACGGACGGGCAGCGGATGGCGGTATGGAAGATCATCAAGGATCTGGAAAAAGAGAGTCCCATGAACCGGCTCTTGGAAGGGGATGTGGGGTCGGGAAAGACTTTGGTCGCGCTCCTGGCGGCGCTGGTGGTGATAAGATCCGGGTACCAGGTACTCATGATGGCGCCTACGGAAATCCTGGCAAGGCAGCATTTCGCGGAGAGCCTCCGGCGCTTTTGTCCGGAAACGACGAGGAAAGATGGGGGATTGCGTTCGGGACTTTTTGCTCCGGGAGAAAGAAAGGAAGATGCGGCGAGCAAGAAAGATGACCTCGGTATCCGGATCGCTCTTCTTACCGGAAGCGAGAGCCGTTTCTGCAACGGGCGGGAAGAGAAGATATTGAATAAAGCAAAGATCCTTTCTTGCATAAAAAAGGGCGAGGTCGATCTGGTGATCGGTACTCATGCGCTCATTCAGGAGAAAGTGGCGTTCCGGAATCTGGCACTGTCCGTCGTGGACGAGCAGCACCGGTTCGGCATCGAGCAGCGGGCGCATACCCAGAACGAGATCCGGGACATGGAGGACGGGCTCAAGGCAAGCGTACCTCATCTTCTCTCCATGACGGCGACGCCGATTCCGCGCACGCTCGCGCTCACCGTATATGGCGACCTGGATCTCTCGGTGCTTTCGGAAATGCCGAAAGGGCGGCAGAAGATCATTACCAAATTGGTGGCGCCGGGGAATCGCGAAAGTGCATACGAATTCATCCGGAGCGAAATCAAAGCGGCTCGGCAGGCATTCGTCATCTGTCCGCTCATCGAGGAATCGGATGTGCTGGAAGTGCGATCTGCCACGGAGGAGGCCGAGAAGCTTCAGAAAGAGATATATCCGGAGTTTTCTGTCGGACTTCTCCACGGCCGCATGAAACCGAAAGAAAAAGAGGAGATAATGAGAAGATTCGCCGAGAATAAGATCAGTATATTAGTCTCGACTTCGGTGGTGGAGGTGGGTATCGATATTCCCAATGCCACCGTGATGCTCATCGAAGGGGCGGACCGGTTCGGGCTCGCGCAGCTCCATCAGTTCCGAGGCCGGGTGGGGCGCGGGGAGTTCCAATCGCACTGCTTTCTCTTTACCGACTCGACTTCGGGCAAGGCGCACCGGCGCCTCCGGGCTCTGGTCGAATCTGACAATGGGTTCGAATTGGCGCAGAAGGATCTTGATCTCCGCGGGCCGGGCGAGCTTATCGGCGTCCGCCAGTCGGGCCTTCCGGACCTCGCGATGTCTTCGCTTTCGGACTCTGAGCTCATATCGGCGACGCGGGAAGAATCCAAGCGGATACTGGAAAAGGATCCTGACCTCAGGCGGTATCCTAAGCTGAAGGCGCGCGTCGAAAGCTTCGAGAAGGATGTGCATCTGGAATAGGATGATGTCGGATTTATCGCAGTCAGGATAATAGGTTATAATCATAAACATAGCATAGCAAATCGTATACATGAGGTGATGTGCGCGAAGGAGCGCCGTTATCGGATTGATCAGATACGGGTTCAATCCGTCGTATTCGTCGGCAAGAGGAGAAGGCGTCTCACCTCCGGCCGATATCGACCGGAAAATCTAATGAACCAAGATGAAAAAAAGGGGATGCGTTGTTGTTCGGGGGCATCCGTTCTGTTTTTCTCAGGTTTATTCTTTATGTCCTAGGACGGCGTGGCGGCGTACAGGCCCGCGGCCATCTATGACTACGATATTGCTGCCAGCTTTACGGCGGCGGGTGCTGCGCGTGTGCCAACGGGGCGGTGGTAAGCTTAACGTGACGGCGAAGAAAAGCACGTTTGCCATCCAAGAAATCAAGGAAGGGGAAATGATCCGGGCGAAGGGGCAGGCGGATATCTATATCGTGAAATATTCGCATGGCAAGAAATTCAATCGGCTTATCCTGAGACCCAAAGTATCTGCCAGCTACGGCCATTTGAAATGGGAGAACGTGGAGGAAGCCGATCGGTCCGTACTTGATGCTTCCATCACTTCTTATCACGTGTTTGTCGCGGGCGAAGGGAAGATCTGGCGGCTTGAACCGGACGGTAGTAGCGGGGTAAAACGGGGACTCGAAGGTTACGGAAATGATGAGGGGGAATATGATCCGGACGGCCTTTATGGGATCAATGCCACGGACAGGAATTCTTACCTTGCCGGGGAAAAGATAGAAAGATGAAGTTGTCGCATTGGCGAGTGAACCCGCGGGAATCCTGCCTGGAAACTGGTAGGATTTTCCGTATCCAGAGTATTGACAGCCGGAATAAATATCATTCGCATGCATCCGTATATCCAAAAAAAATATAATATGTTATAATAAGATAAATTGTTACCGGTGTCCTCATCATGTCATATAGTTTGATCATGCACCTATTGTGACTCTTAATCAGAAACTGATGGCCGGAAAGAACGTGCGTGTCGGCAGCAAAGGTTTTACTCTCATCGAACTTCTCGTAGTGATAGCGATAATCGGGATTCTCTCTACCGTCGTCATCACTTCCGTGAACGGCGCCCGGGAGCGGGCGAAAAGGGCGAAGGCGCAAGCGGAGGTTAGGCAGTCGTATGATATGTTGATTCGTTACAATATCGAAACCGGGCTCTGGCCGGTGTCATACGTAGGCGGAGATGATGACACTTATTATCTGACGACATGGAATGGAGACTGGAACACGTATGGCAAGACAGTCACAGCGGATCCATGGGGAGAAGGCTATCGGTCTGACGGATGCCCTCACGATGAGCGTGAACCGGGCAATTTCTCCGTATGATCTTCGGGTCCCGATAGAGATTTTGAATCGCAAAATAATCCGAATAATCCGAACATGACGATTGCCGATAGGAGCGATGATATCCGCATCTTCTTTGAGCCGGAATGTCTGCCGTAGGAACGAAGAATCGGCCGCTTATCGTAATCTTGTGTTATAATGAATCGAACTCATATCAGGACATATCTTTCATGACAGCTGATCCTTGAATGGAGCACTCCATTAATCTATAAACCATTAAAAATAAAAATGAGAAGAGAAAGCAAGTCCAAAAAGAGCGTATGGAACATTTTGTACGTATGCTTGTTTTTCGTGGCGGGATTCTTCACTGCAGATCCGGCCTTCGCAGCATCGGTGACTGTCGGACAGACGGCCAGCAAGGCGGGTTCGACGTATTTTTACTACAACCCGAATAACACGGATGCTTATGCCGTCATCAATAGAGCTATAGACGCTGCGGCTTCGGGCGCCAGCGCGAGCAGCCCGGGGGTGGTGACTATCGAGAATGCCT
>CAZDCJ010000057.1:2976-5374 GCA_964503935.1 uncultured Candidatus Saccharibacteria bacterium | reverse complement strand
TTTCTGCCGGGGTGGCGGAATTGGTAGACGCGACGGACTTAAAATCCGTTGGATGCAGATCCTTGAGGGTTCGATTCCCTCTCCCGGTACTCGTTAAATAAGAATATCATCTGGAAAATGAACAAGGCGCTTGTCCTATGCTTTTCGGTCCTAGTCGGAATCTTGCTGCTTATCTCGGCTTTTTCCCAAGTAAATCTGGCTGAAATCACGGCGGCCCTTTTCTTGTTTCCCAAAGAAGGCCTGTTGGCCATATTTTTACTGAATTTTCTGGCCGTCTTTCTGGTAAGCGCCAAAAGGTGGCAGGTAATCCTCGAAGGACAGGGCTGCGCTATAAGCTTCCCGAAAGTGCTGCGCGCCAAGATGGCAGGCTTTACTCTAAGCTATATCACCCCTTCGGCTATGATCGGAGGCGAGCCGATCCGTGCCTATATGGTCAAGGAAGAATCGGAGTGCGGCTGGGAGCGGTCTTTTGCGTCTGTCATCATCGACCAGGCTATCTTTTTCTTTTGTCTCTTTGTGGCGATGATCGCAGGATTTCTCCTTCTGGCGGAGCATTTTTCCCTGCCTACGGAAGTCTTCTACTTCTTCCTTTCCGTCTTTTTCCTGGCGGTCTTCCTGTTCTATATCCTCTATAAGCGTATCCTGAACCGGGGAGCGGAAGATCCGGCTTTCTTTACCTATCTTCTGCGGAAGACCCGGTTGGACCGGATAAATTTCGTCCGCCGCCGGCTTAATAGCGTAGATATTACGGAAAAGAGCATCGAGAAGTTCTTTCATAAGGAGAGGGCTTGCTTTTTCCAGGCGCTTTTCTGGGGTATCCTGGAGACATTCCTGGATATCCTTAGTGTGACGCTGACCTGCTTCTATCTGGGGCATCTGCTGGACATCACGGCATCTTTCGGCGTCTTCTTCTTTCTTGCGCTGGCCAATTTCTTTCCCATTCCGGGAGCTTTGGGCAGTCTGGAATTAGCGTTAAGTTTCGTTTTTGGCGTCCTGGGGATAGGTAGCCACTTGGGGCTGGCTTTCAGTCTGGTGTATAGGCTCACAAACATCGTATTGTGCATCGCGGGAGGGGTGGCCATCGCTCATTTCAGCCTCAAGACCTTGTCTCACCATTTTTCCTTGGAAACGCCTCCGGCACTTCTGCGGATCCATCGCTTCTTTGTTCGGCTCCGCGGACGCAGATAAAAAAACAGGGACTTGAGCCCTGTTTTTTTTCTTTTACGATATAGTAATAGTCTTAAGATACGATTACCATCTCAAGTTTTCTTACGCCGAACTTGATGGCTTCTTCCCTGGTTTCAAACCAGATATCCGCACGATCTGTGTATCTCTTGTTCATACGGTCTTCGACTGTGAAGACTTTGTCTCCGTAGACGCTCGGGAATTTGACCTTGGTTCCGAAAGCCAGGGCGTTGGTGGCGATAATACCGTCACGGACGTGGGTACCGCTTGCGGTGATAAAAGGAGTAGAATCGCACTGATCCACCGTGGAAGAATAGGCTGTTACCGTTACCCACCGGCTGGAAGTGCCAATTGCCGAGCTGCTTTGTAGGATTGCAGCCTGGGCTGCCGGTTTGGTCACGGCCGCGACCTTAGGGGCAGTCTTTACCTTATTTGATTTCTCCAAGGCCAATTCGGAATATGTTTCAGGGCTAAGGACAGTCTCTGTCACGGCCTTACCTTTCTCTATCTCAGTTTTTAGCTTGTTTAAAGCAATGGCGTTCTCTTTAAGCCCGTTTTCTCGGACGAATTCCGGGTTTTCCGCGTGCGCATAAGCCGCATACTGGGGAAAACAAAGGTTAAAAACAAGGCTTGTTACCGCTAGAATCATCATACATAAGGGGGGAACGTCTAAATCTGAGGCAGAAATAAGTTTATTCATAGTAGTCTTTGAGCCAATTAAAAATTCCCTCTGAGGGAACTAATGCAATTAGTTTATCATTTTATTTGAAAAGTGTCAATAATCCCGCCTAAAAAATTTGACAAAAAAAGCAGGGGTTTCGGGAGGGTGTTTCTTTCAAAGAGTAGGCCGGGTCGGGGCTAGACCAAGCATTTCCGGAGTTCGGGCTTCGGAAATTCTCCATCCTCCCTTTGCGCGGCTATCCGTTTCTCGAGAAATAACCGCTAATATAAGGCAAAAACAGGTATAAATATTATCTCCTTCTTTTCTTTTGCGGAGTTGGAAGGAATAAAAGGACGGTCTTGCTTTTTAGGATCCATATCTTGAGATTTTGAGAAAAGTCGAGCGGGTCGAATGGATAAAAATACACATCCAGGAGAAGGTCGGGCGAGACGGGAGGAAATTTTTTAAATGGGGTATGGAGAGGGATTATCCACAGTTGTAAGGGTAAAATGGGGTAAGTAAATAAGAAAAGGCTTGTATAAGCCAAAAAAC
>CAZDCJ010000057.1:0-2876 GCA_964503935.1 uncultured Candidatus Saccharibacteria bacterium | reverse complement strand
GCAATCAGGCGGGCAATTTCTTTCATTTCCGCTTCTTTCATCCCGAAACGGGTCATTTCCTGCACCCCGATGCGAAGCCCTTTGGGATGGTTCGGATTGTCCGTATCGGTCGGAATGATGTTCTTATTGAGGATGATATTGGCTTCTTCCAGTCTCTTAGCGACCGGATCGCCTCCACCCTGCTTTTCGACGTTTACGACTACTTGATGGCTCGCGGTAATGCCCCGGTCCTTGTAAAGGACCTCAAAACCGGCCTCGTCCAGCGCTTTTCCCAGCGCCTGGGCGTTCTTTATGATCTGGTCGGCATAAGCCGCTCCGAATTCCTGTATTTCCCTGAGGGCCAGGTAAAGCGGCGGGATGCGGTGGAGGTGGTGGTTGGAAAGGACGCCGGGGAATACTTTGGCTTGGATGCGCTTTGTGAGCTTCTCATCGAGCCCCTTGCCCAGGATGATGCCTCCCTGCGGACCCGGAAAGGTCTTATGGGTGGAAGCGGTGATGATATCGGCGCCTTCTTCGAGAGGAGATTGGAAGCGGCCGGCTGAAACCAAGCCGAACACATGGGCAGCGTCATAGATGATCTTAGTATCCGGACTGTTCTCGTCGCAGATGGCGCGTATCTCTTGGATCGGCTGCGGAAAAGTGATGACTGAGCCGCCCATTACGATGAACTTGGGGCGAAGCTCGCGGATTCTTATCTTGATTTCCGGAAGGTCCAGGGTAAGACTGCCGTCGTCGAAGGGAAGAGCGACTGATTTGAGGCCCAGCACGCCTACTGCGCCGGCTTGTTCGTGAGAAACGTGCGAGCCGCCCTGGATACCCAGGTTCATGACAGTGTCTCCGCGTTCGGTAAGGGCGGAAAAGACGGCGAAGTTGGCCAGAGTGCCGGAGATGGGACGAAGGTCGGCAAAGTCCGCCTTGAAATGCTCCTTGAAGGCTGTGGCGGCCATGTCCTCGATCTGGTCGACGTACTTAAGTCCTTGGTAATAACGGCTAAAGGGCAGTCCCTCGGCGTAGCGATGCATGAGGTCAGAGACATAGTATTTCTCGCAGTACGGCGACATGACGTTTTCCGAAGCTATGAGGTTGATGCATTTCTTTCTCCAGGCATTATGTTCCTCCAGAAGCTCGATGATTTTTTCCATCTTTTTGGTTATGATTATTATCTGTTATATGTCATCCTGAGGTACCCCGAAGGATCCCGATATTTCGCGGGATATAACGGGATTCTTCATTCCGCGGAGTTTATCCTCGCGAAGGCGGGGGCTCCATTCAGAATGACGGCAATATCTATTCCCCTGTCCAATCCGCCCATTTCCTAAAATTGAATTCCTGGGCCTGGATGGCTTTCTCGCGGTCGAATTCCGTGAAATTTCCTCCGCTGGCAAGCTCTTTCTGGGTGGGGATGAAGATGTCTGATTGGGGATTACGGAACAGGCAGGGCGGATAGAAAGGATGCTGTTCCCCTTCTCGCACGCCGGTAACCCCGCTTTCCGGGCAACAACGCTTCATGAAACCGCGACAGCCGACCATTCCTTTGATGATGGGCAGCTTCTCCGAGAGACTGAAATAGAGCTGGCTGGCGACGGAGCGCATCTCCGGCGAGACCCGGACGCAGAGCCGGAGTGAGAGGAAATTAAGAAGCGACCTGAGGTTCATGGTGAAATGGTAGATGCCGACCGCCTGGGAAAAAGGCAGGATATATCGGGCGGATTCTCGGGGAAGGCCGGTTGTGAGCAGCTCTTCGTAGGTCGCAAGGTTACTTTCGATATTCCGGAGGAATAGTTCTTTTTGCCCCTGCTTCTTGTCATCCATCCTTTCGGTCGCGATGAGGTGCCAAGGGGTGATGATTTCGTAGACACCCTCTTCTTTGCCGGCAAGTTCCACCGCGCTCTTATCGGGGTTGACATAGCGGGTCGAAAAGCCGGAATGAGAAGACATGCGGTGCTCGAGGAGCTCCGGGGCATTGCCTTTGCTGATCTTGATGTCGAATTTGACGATGATGTGCTCGAATGCGGACATGTAGTCATTCTTGAGGATCATCTTGAAGATGGCTTCTTCCGTCACATGGGGTGGCACCCCACTCATCCGGGCCGAATAAGCGACTTCTTTCCAGGCGTCCTCTCCGCCGATTACCTGAAAATTCCAGATTTGCGGCTTAGTCTCCTTGATTTTTATGGGCATTGTGGGTATCTGCTAGCTTTTTAGTTCATCTTATTCTAGCATTTTTAATTCCGGCGGGCAAAAATTGGGAAATAAAAAAGAGCAAGCCTGGAAGGGGCTTGCGGAATCGGTTCTATCATCGATGGTTGGATTTATCTTAGGGACCTTTTGAGGGATTCCAGCGAACTTTCAAGCGCTTGCTGGCATTTTATGTATTTTTTCGAGGCTTTTATTATGCTCTCATCATGGAGCTTGAGATAGGATAGCGCTACCCGGACGGCATTCTCTTTTCCATAAGTCAAGGGGATATTCATCGTAGTATCCAGCAGGTAGCTGTTTCCCTTTTGGGGATAGATTATGACGAGAGGGGTCATGATGAGATTTTTTTGAGCATCGTACAGAATTACGGCTTCTATCTCGTTCGTGTCTCTCAGATTTTTGAGGCAGATATATCCTTCTATTTCTTCCCGGCTGAGGGGTACGAGTGCGCCTACCGTTGCTATGATCGGCCGGGCTCCAGTCTCGTCCGGCTCGCCTATCGCGATTTCTTTTTCAATTTCATTTTTTTCTGTCATTTTTATTCTCCTTTGATGTCTATAGGGACATTTTGGATAACGTCAAGGTAGCATAACTTATGAGGGCGGTCAATGCTCCTGGACGTGAATTGCGAAACTATCCAAATCGGTCCTATAAACTTTATATATCACGATAAGTCC
>CAZDCJ010000056.1:0-5389 GCA_964503935.1 uncultured Candidatus Saccharibacteria bacterium | reverse complement strand
TTCATGCCGATAATCCCGATAGTCGAGAAATGGTTACCCCAGTATTCGCCGCGCTGCAGCTTGATATTCTCAAGGAAATGCTTCGAATACGGATAGAGGCCGTTTGCGGTAAAATTCTCCAGCGTCTTACGCTTGATCTCGAGGCTCACTTTCGCAAGATCCATAAGCTCTTCAAGCTTCTTGAAAAATTCCTTCTTATTCTTGGAAGTGTAACCGATACGCGGCAGATTTATGGTGACCACGCCGATTGAGCCGGTCATCGGGTTGGCACCGAAGAGTCCGCCTCCACGCTTGAGAAGCTCGCGGTTGTCGAGACGGAGCCGGCAGCACATGGAGCGCGCGTCCTCCGGCTTCATGTCGCTGTTGATATAATTGGAAAAATACGGAATGCCGTACTTGGCCGTCATCTCCCAGAGCGGCTCAAGATTCGGATCGTCCCAGTTGAAATCCTTGGTGATATTGTAAGTCGGAATCGGAAAAGTGAACACCCTTCCGCTGGCATCCCCCTCGGACATGACTTCCGCGAAAGCCCTATTAAGGAGGCTTACCTCGTCGGCAAAATCTTTGTATTGTTCCTTCTGCGGCTTGCCACCGATGATGACCGCCTCGTCTGCCAGAGTCGAAGGCACGGTCAGATCCATGGTCACATTGGTAAAAGGAGTCTGGAAACCCACACGGGTAGGAACGTTCATATTGTAGAGGAATTCTTGCATCGCTTGCCGGACGTCATGGTAAGACAGCTGGTCATATCGGATGAACGGCGCGAGAAGGGTATCGAAATTGGAAATCGCCTGAGCTCCCGCGGCTTCTCCCTGGAGCGTATAGAGGAAATTCACCAATTGCCCCAGAGCAGTGCGGAAGTGTTTCGCCGGCGCACTCTCGATCTTGCCCCGTACGCCTCCGAACCCGCGCGTCAGAAGATCCTTGAGATCCCAACCGCAGCAATATACGGAAAGCAGCCCCAGGTCATGGATATGAAAATCTCCATCCACATAGGCGTCGCGCACTTCCGGCGGATATATCTTCTCTATCCAATATTTCGAAGTCACGATTTCGGCGATGTAATTATTGAGCCCTTGGAGAGAATAGGACATATTGCTGTTCTCTTTGACTTTCCAGTCCATCTCGGAGAGATAATCGTCTACCAGATCGACGGA
The DNA here is from genome assembly GCA_964503935.1 of uncultured Candidatus Saccharibacteria bacterium. GTDB lineage: Bacteria > Patescibacteriota > Minisyncoccia > JAHIHE01 > JAGLIN01 > STD2-77. The sequence goes on along the minus strand of CAZDCJ010000056.1, from coordinate 4,232 downwards.
ATTCTTCAGGACGTCCTGGTTCTCGCGCAGCCTGCGGTGCTGGTCGCGATATATGATGAAAGCCTTCGCCGTATCGACATAATTCTCGCGTATAAGGAGCCCCTCGACGATGTCCTGGATCTCTTCCACGGTCGGGATTTCCGCCTTTATCTTCCCACCGCCGTTCCTGACAGTGAAGCGCTTGTTGACTTCATGCTCCGCCTTCCGTGCCAAATCCTGCGCGTTGCGAAGATTGCCCTCTTCTGTCGCCCGGAAAGCCTTCATTATCACATCCACGATCTTCTTGCGGTCAAACTTCACCACCCTTCCGTCCCGTTTCCTTATCTGTTTGACTTTTATCTTTTGGGGTTCCATCGATGTTCTATTTAACTTGTTACTGTTAATTGAGAAATCTCTCTTATCCGAACCGCGTGCGTCAAACAAAAAAACTGCCTCATTTTTAGCGAATAGAGCTGAACGGAACCGAACTTCCTAAAAGGGCAGGTTTTTTGTTTTTGTTTTTCCTGGTATATGGCTTATCTAGTCTTCTTCTCTTTTATTTTTATCCATCTTCTTCCTGAGAAATGCCGGGATATCGTACTCGTCGTTATATTTTATATTGCTAATCTTCGAAGAGAATGGCTTCTGTGTGTCATCATCCCTTCGGGACATTCCCGGATTCGGCGTCGGAGAGGTAAGAGGCTTAGGCGTATCGCGCTGCGGTATGAAAGGATTCGCCCCTGTCTCATCGTCTTTCCTTCCATATGTCTCCGCGCCGTCCGCTCGGCTGACCGGACCCGAGAAGAACCTCTCGCTACCGTCCTGCACCTCCTCTTTCTTATCCTTCTCTTCTCCTTCCTCTTCTGTCTCCTTCGCTTCTTCTTGTTCTTTCTCCTTATCTCTCAAGTCTCTGTCCTTGCGAAACACGTCCGCGATGGACGAAGAGAGATTTTTCTTCGCAGAGGAAGGAACCTCTGGTTTGGGAGCTACTATCGGATCTTTGGGACGGAATATGTCTTCTTCGGTCCTTGGCAATATCTTTGTCTCGCGCACTTCGAAGGCCCCTCTCTTTTCCACCTCATCCAGCATCTTTTCGAATTCCTTCTCGCGTATCATATCCGGGGCCGCGAAACCGGTCGCGATGACCGTGATCTTTATCTCTCCTTTCTTGAGATCTTCATCGGTAATCGCTCCGAAGATGACTTTCGCTTCCGGATCGACTGACTCGGTGATAACCTGCGCCGCATCGTTGACTTCCATCATGGTGAGATCGGGTCCGCCGCTGATATTGAATAATACTCCGCGTGCGCCATGGATTGAGAGCTCCAAGAGCGGGCTGTTGATCGCCTGCTTGGCGGCATCCACAGCGCGATTCTCTCCGCTTGCGCGTCCGATGCCCATAAGCGCCGGACCGGTATTCTGCATGATCGCTTTGACATCCGCAAAATCCACGTTGACGATACCGGGGATCGTGATGAGATCCGAAATCCCCTGCACGCCTTGCCGGAGCACGTCGTCCACTACCTTAAAAGAGTCCAGAAGAGGAGTTTTCTTATCGATGACCTGCAGGATCTTATCGTTGGGAATGGTTATTATGGTATCGACGTTCGCCTTGAGGGCCGAAAGCCCCGCCTCGGCAATCTTCCTGCGCTGCAAACCTTCGAATGCGAAAGGCCGGGTCACTACCGCGACAGTAAGCGCCCCCGCCTCTTTCGCAGCCTGCGCGATTATAGGCGCCGCTCCGGTGCCGGTACCGCCTCCCAATCCGCAAGTCACGAAAACCATGTCCGCGTTCTTGAGCGCGTCCTGTATCTCGTCCCTGTTCTCTTCCGCCGCCTGCCGCCCTATATCAGGATTCATTCCAGCGCCCAAACCCCGGGTGAGGTTCTTGCCGATATGTATCTTCTCCTGCACCTTGCAGTGATGCAAATCCTGCGCGTCGGCGTTTACCGCGATGAAATCAATCCCTTTCAGATTGGCCTCCACCATGCGACTAATGGCATTGTTGCCGCCCCCTCCAACGCCTACCACCTTTATCCTGGCGAAAGTCTCCAGCTCTGGTTTTACTTCTTTCATATATTTTTAAACTATTATAAGCGATTATTATCCATAATAACTTTTTTCAGCAAATCGGGCAAATCGGCGGAAAATCCCGTCTCCTAAGGCAAGATGCTCTTGAATAGGCCGCCGATCTTCTTGCTTATTCCCCCGAAATCCAGCCCCATGGTCTTCTCAGCGGCAAAGACCCCATTATCATCCGCTTCCCACAGCAGGAGTCCCACTGAGGTCGCGAACTCCGGATCATCAATCTTGTCGACTACACCGTTCATTTCCATCGGGTATCCTATCTGCGCCGGAAGCCTGAGTATCTTCTTCGCAAGATTCACCATGCCTGGCAACTTGGCGCCTCCCCCTGTTATCACTACTCCTGCCGGAAGCATGCCGCTCTTGTCCAGCTTCTTGAGCTCGTCGTCAACCATGCCCAGTATCTCTTCCGCGCGAGCCTCGATGATTTCCGCGACATAATGACGCTTGAACACACCTTCCTCGCCCGAATCCAGTTCTGAAAGATCTATTTCTTCCGCCTTGGCGACATCCGCCGGAATCGCATTGCCATATTCGAGCTTGATCCTTTCCGCCACATCGATGGAAGTCCGAAGTCCGATCGCGATATCATTAGTGATGTGTCCGGAACCGATAGGAATGACTTTCACGCCCAGAATATTTCCGTCTTCATATACGGAAATGCCAGTAGTCTCTTTCCCGAGATCCACTACCACCACGCCCAACTCTTTCTGTCGGCGCGAAACGACCGCCTTGGTCGCCGCCATAGGCGCAAAAATCAGGTCATCGATATCGATGCCGCATCTCTGCTGGACGCATTTTTCCAAGTTCTTGATGAAGGGAGCTGCCCCTTGGATAAGGAGCGCGTTAACTTCCAGACGCACTCCGTTCATGCCCACCGGATATTTGATCTGTTCCTGTCCGTCTATCGTATAACTGCACGCGATCACATTGATGATTTCCTTGTTGGTCGGTACGGAAATCGCCTGCGCCGCGTTCACCACACGACTGACGTCCTCTTCGCTGATCTCTCCGTCCGCCCGCGATACTGCCACTACTCCTTTTGAGAATTGGGACGCGATGTGCTTGCCGTTGATGCTCACGAAAGCATGCTCAACCGGAACTCCTGCGATACGCTCAGCTTCTTCTTTGGATTTGTTGATAGCACTGATCGTCTCTTCGATATCTACCACCACCCCATTGCTTATCCCTGCCGAAGGCGCAACCCCTACTCCCAGCACCAGCGGTCGGGACTCGTCTCCCTGTATCTGCGCGACGATTGTCCTGATCTGGCTTGTGCCCAGATCAAGCCCGATTACGATATTTTCTTTTGACATGCTCCCTTTTGTTTAAAAATAATTCTCTTTATGTTCCGATTCAGAAATATGCCGAAAAAATGCGCCAAATTCCTACGCTTATTATAGTATATATTTTAAAAAAGAAAAAGTATCCCTAAATAGACTCCAGTAAGAAGGACAAATACGGGCAGAATATCACAAAACCGACAAATACGGAGCCAAAACAAGCCAAAAGTACCGCCCCAGCCATCATATCCTTTATTATTTTCGCATAAGGATGCGATCGAGGCACCATAATGTCAATCATCCGCTCGAAGACCGTATTGACGATTTCCAGCATAAGCACCAGAAGGATGACCAAAAACAGCGCCGCCCATTCCCATCTTTCTATCCGGAAATAGAGTGCAAAGAAAATCGCGACAGTGGCAGCCGTAATCTCTATCATAAAATTCGGCTCCCGGAGAGCATACCGCAGGCCACTCCACGCATGTTTGAAACTCCTTATGAGTCTCTTGAGATTTATCATGATTTTATCGGATTAATCGGATGACCTTATCGTAGCTAAAATTTCCTGCATTCTTTCGCTTATAGCTTCCAGTCTTTGGATATCATTCCCGTAGTATTTGTCATTTCGAAGGAGGCACGACTGAGAAATCTGAGAAATATACAAAGCCGAATATTCGTTATTTTTATCAGCCTGCGCTCTTTGCTCCGTACGAATCCCCGATTTCTCGCCTCTGGCTCGAAATGACACACAAAAACCTTCCCCGAAAAATTAGAAACTCAAAAAACGTACTATCATTCCGAACAAAGAAAACAATCCATTCATTTCTCACACAACTTCCCCAGTACCCTCTCTTCCTTCCTGCGCATCACTTCGTAATCCTCGTC
>CAZDCJ010000055.1:0-5710 GCA_964503935.1 uncultured Candidatus Saccharibacteria bacterium | reverse complement strand
AACCCACATCCTCAGCTTGGAAGGCTGATATAATAAGCCACTATACGACACCCGCGAATTGCCATGCTCTTTGCACTCCGATATTGTAGCATAAATTATAGGTATGGCAAGGCTCAGATTGTTCAAATTTTAATGTTTCATAATCAGTCAAGGCCGCACCTTCTACGATGCCCCCCCCATTGTGTCATTCTGAGCGAAGCGAAGAATCCCTATCCATGGATAAAAGCATATAAAATACGATCGATCGTGCTTACATAGCAATAAGTCGCATAGGGATTCCTCACTGCGTTCGGAATGACAGACAATGTTATCTTCGCGTACCAGGCATAATCTCACATCAATTCTTTTCCTAAATCTTTCCAACTAGGGTTCATTCTTCTTATCAGCTCTTCCTTCTTCTCTCGTCTCCAGCTTTTCACTCTTTTCTCATCCTCAAGCGCATAATCGATATTACTAAACCTCTCATAAAATACTAGACTTTTGCATCCATACCTTTTGGTAAATCCTCTGAATTTTCCTTCCTTATGCTCCATGACTCTCCCTGCCAGATCATTCGTCACGCCTACGTATAAAGTCCCGCTCGGACTGGACATTATGTAAACGTAAAAGACATATTCTCGTCGTGGCATTATAGTTTGTATCCATTATTAAAACTAATATTCCACACTTTTGTCATTCCGAACGCTCGACAAGGCTAAACATAAAAACTCCGTGAGAAATCCCCTTACTTGCTATCTGATTGTCATCCTGAGCCGGAGGCGAAGGATCCTGATATATCCTGCTAAGTCCGGGATTCTTCGCTTCGTCCTACTCCGCTCAGAATGACAAAAACGAATAATAAGTCAAAAGCCATATTTTAAAACAGGTTCGCCCGGTGCAATATCTCCCTTTCCACCACCTCGCGGTCGCGCCCGTACTTGAGGAACGAAAGTTCTTTGATGCTCATAGCCAGCTCACGATTGCCTCTTTCCGGCGGATAAGTCTTCATATTGAAGCCCTCGCTCCGGATACCGGAAAGCATCAGCTTCATATACGCATTGTAATTGTCGATATTGATAAGATCCTGCTCATCGAATACCGGAGCGTATTGCTTGGCCATGAATTCCGCGTCTTCCGGACCGATACGGAAAGAGCACAGGGTACCTACATTGCCGAACACCGACTTCTGGATCGGCTCCGGCAGCTGCCCGAGGAATTGGTGGGCCAGCGTCAGACAGAGACGGTACTTTCTCGCCTCGGAAAGTATGGTCGAGATACTGTCCGTTGTAAAATTCTGGAACTCATCTATATAGAGATAGAAATCCTTGCGTTCTTCCTGCGGCACATCCGTCCGGCTGAGCGAGGAAATCAGGATCTTGCCGACCAATACCAAGCCGAGGAGATAGGCGTTCGTCTCGCCTATCCGCCCTTTCGACAGATTCACCAGGAGGATCTTTTGCGTATCCATCACCTCGCGGAAATTTATGGAACTCTTCTGCTGCCCGATGATCGGCCGCATCGTATCGTTGGAGACGAATTGGGTGAGCTTACTGGTGATATATGGTACCATGTTCGCGAGTGCCGCTTCACCTCCGGCCTTTTCCGCTTCCTTGATCCAAAAATCCCTCACCACCATATTCCGGCATTTGGAAAGCTTGTACTTGCGGAAATTAGCATCGGCCATCACTTTGGATATCTCGATGAGCGTCGAACCTGACTGCGGATCGTCCATTATGAGGAGCATCGCGTTCCGCATATACTGCTCGAACATCGGACCACCGGTCTTCGAAAGATCGTATAATTTATCGAATACTTTGATCATCTCGTTGATGACGAAAGTCTTCTGCTCGGGATAATTCTGGTCATATTCCAGAAGATTAAGCCCCATCGGCCTGTCTATCCGCGAAGGATCAAAGACCACGACATCTTCCGCGCGTTCCTTCGGCACTGCCTCCAGCGCCTCTTCGATGAGATCCCCGTGCGGATCGATCACGCAGAGTCCTTCACCTCTCAAGATATCCTGCCGTATGAGTCCGCTCATGAACCCCGACTTACCGGTTCCGGTCTGTCCTATTATATACATGTGGCGTCGGCGGTCCTCCCGTCCCGTCTTTATCACTCGGTCGTCTCCGCGATAGATGCTGTGGCCTAGCGTAAGCCCGTCCGCAGGCATGACTGAGGGGGGCGGAGCCTGTTTCGATTTCTGCCATTTTATCGCCGTAGCGCCCGTAGATACCACCGGAAAATGAAAAAGACTGGTCAATTCCTCGGTATTGAGGACTACCTTCTTACTGCCTTCAAAATTCCTGAAGATAAAATTGAAGACCGTCTTACTGACAAATCTAGTTTTGCTGCTCATGAAAGCTTCCACTATCTTGAATCCGTTCCCGTTCGGAGAATTATACTGAGCGAAGGAACTTTCCAACTCACGAAGCAGCGTCTGTGCTCTTTCTTTGGTCGGAGCCGAGGCTACGAGCCTTATGTTCGCCACAAAACCTACTTTGGCCGCCTTGCTTTCCACTGCTTTGATAGATTCTTCCTGCATAGGGGTCAGGACGACCGGCTTGTCCTGGTCAGGCTCCTTCGCTGTACTGATCAGCACATCCGCGAACCATTTCAACACCTCCAGACCCATCGGATCGCCTCCGATACGGCCTTCGAAATTCTTCCCTTTCTGCATCATCTTGACGGCATTTTTGCTCTCTTCCTGCCAGACACCGCCCGCCGGCTTCATGATTATCTGCAATGCCGCGCCTTGCCCCAAAGGGATCTTTGACAGGGCATTCGCGACACTTGAGATCGGATCCGCTTCCATATTCATATAAGTCCTCACTGGCAGGACAAAATCCTTCTTAAGCACCATATATGAGCCTGCCGCGACTCCGTCCGGCACAAATACGTTATAGTCATCCACTCGCTCGATGTTCGCATCCGGATAGAAACTGTGGATCTGCTTCTCGACGATAGACGAGAATTTCTTTGGCACGCCTACGTAGAAGAATATCTCATTACTGTCTATCGGCGTCGCCATCTCGAAAGACATATAGAATGGCCCGTAAAGCAGACGAAGCTTCGTCTCCTCCCGTATACTGCTCAGATTGGAATACAGCTGCTCCATCACGCCGATGCTCTGCCTTCTTTCTTCCGCTCCGTCTTTCTCCCTTGACGGCACGCCCTTTGATACCGACACCCGGAGTATCGCCATATTCAACGAACGCGTTATCATACCGGCCTGCATCATCCGCATATATATGATCCTTACGGCCAAAACAGCCCCCAGGATAATCAGCGGGACCACCATTTCCGCGATCGGCACCCCTATTTCGAAACCGGCAATATCGATAATCATATGACAGGACTCTTATTTTTTATTTCTGCTCCTTAGGGCATCTCCTATTTATCTTTTTACGCATGAATCTCGAAACTATCCAAATTTATTTTCCAAATCTTCTTCCTTGTAATACGCGAGTAGACTATATTTTTATGAGGTAACATTCCCGACGCTTCTGATAGTTTATAGATTTCTCACCTTCGCCCTCGGCTCAGGTTCGAAATGACAAAGAGTGGCCACCATACAGCGATATCATATATCGTCCAGCTTTTTCGCCGCGACAAGCTTATCATGCAATTCGTTCGCGAGATGCGAATGAAGAATATCAAGCGTATATGGATCCTCCAGCTTCTTCGCTACCTCGATGCTATAATTTACGCCTTTCTGCCATGCCAATGCCGCCAGCGTCTGTATCTTCCTCTCTTCGTCCATCGAAGCGATAGCTTTCGCATCGCGCATGACTTCCGCTTTCTTCTCTTCGTCCGTCTTCTTATTGCCCTGTTTTACGGCGGCCTTCTTCACCGCAGTCGTCACGACCTCGAATACGTTTTCTTTTTCTGGAGCTTTTTCCTTAGCCTGATCGGGTACGGGCAGCACGAATTCTCTCGCTTTTTCCTCTTCCTCTACCGGATGTTCCGAGACTTCCATCGGACGGTCCATTCCCATAGCCGCCTTCCTTTTGGCAAGCTCCATCTCCAGTTTCCTTATTTCCCTGAATTTTGATTCCTCCGGACTTAATTGTGGCATATATTTGGATTTACTTATCTTCTACTACTTTTTTGAGTCTCCCTTTGGCTTCGGCTTGGCCCAGGAAGGCAGCTTCACGCCCGTAATTTTCTCCACCAGAGCATCACGCTTCTCTTCATTGAATGCAGTGATTAATCCCGCGATGACGCATGCGAATTTCGCAGACGCAAGAGCCGCGGGAAATTTCAGAGACACGCCGATGCCGGCAGTTCCCCATCCGATTGTCTTGGCAAGCACGGGATGCGCGATTGCCCACGCTTTCCCATATTTGGCAAAAGCCACGAGAGCTTCTCCTGCGATCACGAGAGCGAACGCGACAGCCTTGAGATAATCTATCAGCCCGACCATCTCTTTCTTTTCCGCGTCAGTCAGTTCCCTGCCCTCCTTCGCCGCCGTCTCGGTAACTTCTGTCATCTTCCGTAATTTCACCGCCGCGGTCTCAAATTTCTTTATGCTGGTGACGATAGATATATATTGCTCCTCCAGCATCTCGCGCATCTCGGGATCCGCTTCCATCTGAAGATACACGGCCCGGAGATAATCGGCGGCATCATCCATCCTGCATGCCATCTCTTCGAAATATGCTTTGACTCTTTCCGGATTGCCCTCCTCTATGATACTTGACCCCTCTTCCAATATCTTCGCGAAATCAGCCTCCTTGTCCATCAGACCCTTCGCCTTCTCCGGATCAAGCATGTGCTGCGCAATGTCCTCCTGCATCTTCTCGAATCTCTTCTTTTCCTCTTCGTCTCCCTTATAATCATTCAATTTCAGTTTGTCTGCATATGTCTGCCGACTGCCTTCTATGAATTTGCCCTTGTCCTCCGCCTCTTCGTATTCTTTCCGGAGTATCTTATCTTCTTCCGGCCGTTCTTCCTCAAGGATATTATCAATCGTTTCCGACAAATTTTCTACATATTCTGCTCCTTCGGCTGCCTCTTCCTCATTCAATTCTCTTTTTTCAAGAGTTTCCGCCGCCTCTCCTTCCTGATCCTTATCCGTCTCATCCTCTTCTTTATCAGGAATCTCCTCTCCCTTTTCCGCCTTTTTCATATCGTCATGAAGGCTGTTCCAATATTCCTCCGCCTGTTTGCGCATGAATTCATTCTCCTTCCTCGCTTCCTCTCTTTTTTCGGGATCCTCTATCTTCTCAAGTCTCACCTCCATCTCGTCATAATCATCTATGAATTCCGTAAGTTCTTCCTTCGCCTTCTCATCCACTAATTCCTTCGCCTCCTCAAAATCCAAACAATCCACCTTCTCTTTGGCGGTTTCGTTGTCTTTTGGCCTTTCCGCATGATTCCCAAGAGCCTCTTCCTTATCCAGTCTTCTCGCCCTCTCTTCTGCGGTCTCGATGCCCCTCTTCTTATCGTCCAGATTAGCCATGTTTATCCGTTATTGATCTTCTCTCTTAGCTTATCCGCCTTCTCTTTCGATGAAACCTTGTCTATCTTATCGAACAGAGTCACCTGCCTCCTTCGCACATCAGCCATCTTGTCTTTGAAAGATATGAAGGCGTTCTTGATCATCTCTATTTTTTCTTCTTCGGTCATATTTTTACTTAATCCTAGTATCCGCGTAGACATGGAATTTATCAGCTCGAATCGATGACCTCCGTATCCCGCAATGAAACTCTAAATTTTGTCATTCCCC
>CAZDCJ010000054.1:0-5842 GCA_964503935.1 uncultured Candidatus Saccharibacteria bacterium | reverse complement strand
CTCATCGCGGCCTTGTCCGGCAGGCCGAGTCCGACTTCTTTTGTTTTTTCAAAGTACTTGCTGAGTGCCTGATAATTCTCTTTCAGGATGAATAAGCCATGCGTCTCTTGTTCCTTAGTCTCATAACCGAGATAAGCCTCGTTCATCATCGGGATAGTTTCCCGTATGACTTTCGCGATCTCATACTCACGATATAGATCTATGAACATCCGCGCATAAGCCGTCTCCTGCAATATCAGGACGGAGCGGGCATCATCCACCTCCAGAAGCGCCGCTATGGCCCCTGCAGTTTCCATCCATTCATTTTCAGGTCTTTGGCCGCTATCTCTTTTCGCTAAACCGGATAGCTCGTACATGCTTTTGCTTTCGTTTTTCGATACCGAAGCATCCGCTTCGAAATTTCCTACACCGTTGTTTCCTACACCGTTTGAATCTGTCTTTGGGGGAATTTGGGCGCAAAGCTGTTTCACTTTGTCCGCCTCCTATAGGGATTTATCTAGGTTTACGTTTTTTACGCCCGTACAGTATAGCACTCTGGCAGAAGCGGTCAATGTTCCAGGCCCCGGACAGGGATTGACTAAATAGCCATTATGTGCTAAAATTAGTTATTCTTTGAAAAATGCCGGATCTGACTACTTCATCAGATATCCCGGCTGAATAATACATAGCAGAAACAAAAAAGGAGGCAAAAGTATTGTCAGATTTCAGCCTGACAGTAGAAAATCTTGATTCTATCCTCAATCAGGGAAAAACCGCCACAGTCCTTCAGGAAACCGAGGGATTGCTAAAAGCCGAGGGTCTATCTTCTGAGGAAGCGGATGAACTTCACGCCTTCAGAGCATGGGCATTCTATCGACAGAAACAATTCGATGAGGCGCGCCAGGAAGCACTCCTGGCCGGAGATGATTCGTTAAGAGGCTTGAGATGCCTCTCTGCGATTGAAAGCTATCTGGGAAATCCGGAGAAGGCGAAATATTATCTAGGCAAGCTTCCGGATACGCCAGCCAAGGATAATGCGCGGATGATAGGATTCCGTAATCCTAAGGACGCGGCGCCGAAAGAAGAGGTGCTCGCATTGGCCTATAAGTGGGTAGACGGACTTGTAGACCCAATCAATACTGCCAACTTAATGAATAATACGGCGCGGTGGCTCTTTGCCAAAGGAAAGGATAAAGCCGATGCAATGCTCGCACTCGGGTTCATGAGAAGCGCGATCGAATTATACGGAGGCGGTCTCGTCAACTTGCACCACCGAGCAAGCGCGAATTTCTGGGTATCCCAGATCATGGAGAGGCTTTTCGGACCGAAAGCAGCCATAACTGCCGCCGAAGAATCGCTTACGCTCTGGGAAATACAGCTCTCGCTTGATCCGGCGAACCCGAATTTTATCAGTAACCATGATGGAGCCGAAAAGCGCCTCACAGAACTGACCGAGAGTTTATTAGGGAAGCAAAGGTAAAAAGGATGCCGGCTAAGCCATCCCGCACCGATTGCACTTTCCTCGTCGCTCCTGCAATAACGATAAACAACGATCAAATAACGAACCTCGCTATGCCGAACGATTCTGCCGCTCCGTTCATGAGCTCGGCAGTAACGAATATGGGTGTGAGGTGGGAAGAAAGACTATGATTTCAAAAGCAACGATGACTTTGCCAACGAGCAAACGAGTTGCTTTTTTCTTTTGTCCGGCGGTTGACGTCCTTGACAGATACGGATCTTCATTATATCGTAGCCTTACTTCAGCCTGGATTTATCAGACAGAAAACAAGAGGAGGAGATCAAGATAGAAGTGATAACAGAAGGAAATCTGCCCTTTGAGAAGCTAAAAAAGCATTATGATAAAGCCGAAAAGATGAGAGGCGAAGAAAGGTATTCCGAAGCGATCGAAGAATGGTACTCGGTACTGGACCTCATCGAAGGAAGACGACCGGAATTCGCAGAAGAGCTTGCCGCACTCGGGAAAGAGGGGGTAGCAATGTGGAAGATAATTGCCTACGGAGGTCTCGGCAAGAACCGCCTCATGATCGGATCCCTGAGCCAAGACCTCGAGAGCCGCAAAGAACACTACCTATCGGCTGTCGAAGCATACGAGAATTCTCTGGAAGATACATGGGATTTGGAAGGCGCCGACCTCAATGTGTCGATCGGGTACATCATATCGTCATACGCAGGCCTCATCCTGATGGCAAAAGAAGATGATACCGCAAACTGCCTATTCGACAGCGCGAAAATAGTCCTGGACGGATGGTGGGAGGGGCTCGTCGGTCCGCGACCCGAAGACGAAGAGAAGCGCAAACGGCTCATACTCGAGCTCGACTTCAATCTCGTCCTTTGCGGCGAATTGACAGATCCCGCCAAGTGCATAGATATGCTTACCGCGATAAGCCGGGACATGACCTTGGAACACGCGGAATTCCCCGGCGACGTATCATATACGCTAGGATTGCTGTACCACCAAGAAGCGCGAAGGAGCAAGCTTCCTTCACAAAAGCTGAGTTCCCTGATAAAGGCCAAGCGATGCTACAAAATGGCGGCGCAGTGCTATCCTGAAGCGATGCATACGAAGAAATACGCGGCACAGATGAAAAAAGAAAAGATTTCGAATGAGATAAAAATGCTTCAAAAGCCGGATGACGGGGTCTTCAGGCTGGAAACCAAGCAACTTGTCGACGATTATATGCGCAATGCGGAAAGAAATCCTCTCGAGGGGATGCTGTGTCTGCTAGACCTCAGAGATATGTGTTCCGGGTTTATGCCCGTCTGTGAAATGGCATACATAAAAGCACACCTGGCCGAAGTCGATTGCCTCTTGCCAGGATACAGATCAAACGGGCTGAAACTCGCCCGAGAGCTCAAAGACTCAGAGTGGCTGACAGAGGAGCAAAGAGAAAAAATGAAGACATTAGCAGCCGAGAAGGATGGCTGAGAAAAGAGAATGGAAACGTTCTCTTATTTTTTATCTACTTTAGAGCGGACAACAGCATTGACAAGTACGAAGACTTAGCCTAACCTGAACTCAATCCGAAGTCGTAAAAACTAATTACGCGGAAGGAGGGTGAAATGGAAAAAAAGAACGAAAGTTTCTCAATCGTGATAAGATTCCCAAAGGAAAGAAGCCAGCTGGACGTAGAGCTGCCGGAAGAAGAAAGAGAAAGAGTGATCCGAGAAAATTTCAACGGGCATTTCTGCCTGTATCTCGACGCACAAAGCATCCTTGCCACATATTTGGTAGAAATCGATAAGCTTTCTTTGAGCGAGGAAGACAAAGAAAGATTCGCAAGGATGATTACGGAGATCATGATGAATCCCAAAGCGCACCGAGGATTCGAGGAGGAGATTGATCTGATCTTCAAAGAACAGATATACCCCCGAAGCCAGATCGAACAAAGTTCGGAAACGTAGGACCGATGAGGACGCACGCGTTCTCTTATTTTTTTGCCTCAGATATGGTAATATCAAGATAAAATAGAACGATTCGATAATTTCTCTACAAATGAATCATTATTTGTCATTTCGAAGGAGGAACGACTGAGAAATCTTTAAACTGCACAAAAATTACAAAGATTTATCCTAAAAAATCTATCATTCCTTTGCTTCGTACAACTCCCAGATTTCTCACTTCGCTAAAGCTCCGTTCGAAATGACAATACCTTTCAATTTTCATACCTTATTAAACAGATGCCAAACATAATCCACGACAACCACGGACTCCTCTCCTGGCTGCCCAAGATGGAACAGACGACCTTCGACGTGTCGCTGATCCATTTCCTTCTCATGTTCGGATACAAGCTCTTCTCTCTCTATTATCCGCTCTATCTCTCCTCGGTAGGGATATCCATCGTGAGCATCGGCGGCATCTATTTCCTTACGTATTCCATTATCTCCGTCTCGTGTTTCGCGATCAATCATTACATACACAAGACCAACCCTGCCAAATTGGCAGCGCTGGGCGTATTCGGCTACGGAGTATTCGCCCTCCTCATGCTTCTCAGCCAGGACCTCCGGGTATTCTACCTGGCACAGATAATCCTAGGGGTGAGCGCTGCCGCCTGGCTGGTCTCGCTCAAATTCATCCTCATGAATTCCAACCCCGAGAGCAAGACCCGGAGCTTCGGCTGGTTCTACGCGATGCCAAGCTATGCCACCGCCCTCGCGCCGGGAGTAGGCGGGCTCGTCATCTGGAAATTCGGCTTTCCCGGCGTATTCCTCCTCAGCGTCATCATCCAGTTCTTAAATGCCATATACGCATATGCAAGACTCAAGGATAACGCCGATGTGTCCGAGCTGAGAAGAGAAGCCCGGATGACGCAAGCTCAAGGCATGGGCCAGCTCATGCGTTATCGAGAAGTCGTGCGTCTCCTCGATCAGCGCCGGAATGTGCTTCTTATGATCTCTTTCGTCTTCGGCGCCTTGGTCCTAGGCGGCGTCTACCGGGCTTTCTTCGTCCTGCTTCTCAAAGACCTCTCTTTTACCCAAGACGATATCATCCGCTTCACGGCTGCCATCTCTTTCGTCTACGTGCCATTCTCGGTCCTTACGATCAAGCTCATGGGCAGATTCCATAAGACCAAGCTGGTAAGCGGCGGCATCGCTCTGGAAGGATTGGCGGCGGCCATCATCGGCATCTTCTATTCCGCCCTTTCCGTCGGTGCGCTTTTCGTCCTCAATCTCCTCGACTCGATGGGCGCGCTGGTCCTGGGCAGTGGCAAGAGCGCCTTCTTCGCCAAGAAGCTCGACGACTTCAAAGAAGAAGCATCTACTATCGACTCCATCATGACGACTCTCGGACCGGCCTTGGGCGGCCTCCTGGGAGGATTTGCCGTGGGTGCCTGGGGATATCAGAGGACTTTCCTCGTCGCCGGCGTCCTGATCTTCGTCATGGGTGCCTATTCGCTCTTCTTTACCTTCGAAGAAAGGTCAGAAAAATAGATGCGGCCTTCGAGTCGTGGAAAAGCATGAAATCGTAATGATGGATAATTTCTCGGATTCTCCTGTCTGCTCATTTTGGAGTAGCGAACTTTAGTTCGCGCGCATTTGAAAGATTGACGGAAGAAAGGCGCGGACTAAAGCCCGCTACTCCAGAGATTCCCCGCTATGGGGTATGATAAAGCAAAGCTCACAGACGACGTATAATCAGTATAGGCAAATCCTCTTGACATATTAACCATGGCATGATATAATGCAATCCAAGTGGGGGAACAAAATGCCGAACAAGACAATCACCATCAGCACTGTGTGGAAAGAAGGAAGACCGGACTGCAAACACGAAAAATGGAAGGAAGAAGAAAATAGCAAAATGACAGTACAGACCTGCAAGGAATGCGGCCGGGAAATCCACGCCCATACTGAGACCGTGTGGCGCGAAGGAAATTCGAATTGCAAGCACGCCATGGTCGGTGAAGTAGGCGTGCGTCAATCAATAAGCAAATGCCGCCACTGCGGCTATGAGACGCATTGGAATTATTAAGTTGGGATCAAAACTCCCTCTTTTTTTGCGCATTTTTCTCGACAAATCGCCCGTTTGTGGTATCATGGATGCAAGGATAATCATTAACTCCCAAAGCTATGAATATCATTATCAAAGGAACGAACTTGGAGCTCCACAACGACCTCAAGGATTACGCCGAAGAGAAGATCGGGGGACTCAAGAAATTCCTGGAAGACATCGACCTGGGCGGAAACCGCGTAGTGGCACGCATCGAGCTTGCCAAGACCACTCAGCACCACCAGCAGGGAGACATCTACAAGGCGGAGGTGAACCTGCAGCTGCCGAAGAAGATGTTCCGTTCGGTCGTGGAGAGCGATGATATTTATAAGGCTATAGACGACGTGAAAGACGAAC
>CAZDCJ010000053.1:1578-6057 GCA_964503935.1 uncultured Candidatus Saccharibacteria bacterium | reverse complement strand
GCAAGAGCGGCAAGAAACGACAGTAAATTTTTTTTCATAGGGTTAATTTGCTGATTAAATTCCGGCGCCTTCCCGTCCTCCTCCCGGGTCAGCCGGCTTCTCCCGTGGTCCGGAACGAGGCTAACACGTCGTGTACCACTCCCCTCCCATCGGATCGATGTATCCGAAGAGAGTAAGCAGCGTGTCCACGATGAGCCATGCCGCGAAGACTACCACGAAGCCTAAGATGGTATATTTGAGCATCAGTTTCGATTGCGCGATCAGGTTCGTCTTGCTGGCCGCGAGGATATAGAGGAGACCGGCGACGATGATGGCCAGATTGGCCGCGACCGCCGCGATCTTCACCATGAATTCGATGATGAGCTGGCACATGAGGACGATAGCACAGAGGTCGCATTTATCGCATTCGTTCCACGTCGTATCGTTACTGTCCGTGTTCCGTCCGCACGGGATCAATCCGCCCGGTTCATCTATGGCCGTGCAATCAGCGGTAGCGGAACCCATGCTTTCTCCCAAAGCGCCGTATATGTCCTCCAATGCCCGGCGGGCCGCCACCGCCGCCGGCGTGACGCTCGTCACAAGACTGGCATCCGTGACCGCTGCTCCCGGATCCCAGTAAGAAGGCAGATCCAGCCGGATCTCAGTCTCATCCGCCCACTGGCCGCCGTCACCGGAATACACATTGGTCGCCGTCTCCGAACTCATACCGTCGGAACCGCTCCGGGCGCTGATAGCCGAAGCGAAACCGGCGTGCCCCTTGCCCGCCTCTATAGTGTTCCCGTACCGGCCCATATCAATCCGGTCACCGTTAGGAGCCAGCTCCTTGTTGTAATCATCGTCCGGATCTCCGGCATCGATAGCAGGAGAGTTGTCCTTGAGATGGTAGTCATGCCCCACCTCGTCCACGACCCTGGGGTCAAGGGTGATATTGCCTTCGCCCAACTCGATCCCGTGCCCGATGATGTCGCCGCCCATATTGTACCAGATATCACTATAGGAAACGGTAATGGTGTGCGTCTCCTTCGCGAGATTGTGAAT
This sequence comes from uncultured Candidatus Saccharibacteria bacterium, assembly GCA_964503935.1. GTDB lineage: Bacteria > Patescibacteriota > Minisyncoccia > JAHIHE01 > JAGLIN01 > STD2-77. Next base: position 5,019 of record CAZDCJ010000053.1, on the reverse strand, counting down.
ACCGAATCCGTTCTGCAGATGATCGACATTGCCGTCGGTGTTACGCCTCTTCTGCGTCTTGAAGATGATATTGTTCTTGGTCTCTATCACGTAGTCGTCATACGAGACATTGTTCGCCGTGATTGCCGCCAGGATGCCGTAATTATAAGCCTTATGGATAGTGTTATTGAGGATATGGAGATTGTACCACCCGCTGGTGACGATAGCGCCCACCCAGTTGATACTGTAGTTCATCCCGGTCTCATAGAAGATGTTATTGCGCACGTACGCTTCCAGATCATCCTTGCCATAAGTCCCGCTCGCCACGATATACACCCCCGGCCCGTAAGTATGATGGAAGGTGTTGTAATAGATATAGATCTGATCCATAGGAAGGCTCCCACGGTCATCGCGCACCACTTCCACCCCCGCGCCGCCGCCGTCCCAGGCGTCAAAAGACTCGATGACGTTGTCATGCACCGAGACGTAATTGGAGTTCTCCACGCGGATTCCGGCATTGCCACGGGTGGTGATACGATTGCGCCACGCCTCCATGAATTCGCTATTGTAGTATGCCACCGCGTCATGCCCCAGCTTGTAGACGAGATTGTCGTAGAATTTCGCCTCGCGGGCCTTGTCGATGCGCATCCCGTCTCCGGCGCCGTCATGCATATACATATCGTGCACCGAGAGCATCTCTCCGCCGGTCCAGTGCACCATATCGTAATACCCCCGCCCCAAAAGCCGGTCATCGGTCTTTTCTTCGCAGTCGGAGAAATCGGAGTTCCAGGAAAGCGGCCGGTAGCAGGAATCGGAAGCCGCGGAATAGTTCTTCGCCTCCGGCTTCTCGTCCGGATAATAATTGCCGTCGATCTGGAAGCATTTGACCTCCATGTTGCTGGTGCCCTCGGGGGCGGTGATGAGGGGCTTTTTCACCGTCCAGCCGGCGTGATCCTCGATGGTGAGGATAGCTTTCTGGTCTCCTTCCAGGATGGAATATTCCTTCATATTGATCGAATCGGTGATGACATATTCCCCTTCTTTGAGAAAGACCGATATCTTGCTGGTGCCGTCGAGCTGCTGGATCGCCCCGTTGATATCGTCCTGATCGGAACCGGGATCAAGATAGATCGTCTTCGGATCATCGTACTCCTTGGAATAATCACATTCCGCGACGGAAGCCAAGGCGATTTCCTGCGGCAAGATAAAAAAAACCGCAACCAAAGATAAGGTCAGGCCTATTTTATGCTTTAAGCTTTGCATGATGGAATGGTTAACATTTTTATCTAAAAGAAAAACGCACTGGAGATTTTATTTTCGCATCAAGACGCACGCCATCTGTCATTCAAATAGATTTTATCACAAATGGAAAAATAGCGGAAGAAGAAGCGCAAACCATGACAGAATGAGATAAGAGCGGTTCCGAAGACATCGCTTTCACAGGCATGATCGGAGTAGCAGGTCTTAACCTGCGCGCATTACTTTTCAGCCGCTCAGGACAGCAGCGCGGGACAAATCCCGCTTGCCCAAATGCAAGCAAAAGGACCGGGTCCGAAGACCCACCACCGCCAAAAGGATGAACGGACATTTATTCCATCATACGTTATCGGCTATCCGTTATTTTTCCATTCTCCCCCAATCCTTGCCCGTCTTGAGGCTGACTTCGATCGGCACGGCGAAATCGATGTCGCGGCCATCGAACTTGATATGACCCTTCTCCATCGTCTCCTTCACGAAAGAGCCGACTTCCGACAGGAATTCTTCCTTTACGGAGAAGACGAGTTCGTCATGCACTTGGAGGAGAGTCCACACTGCATCGGGATACTGCTCATTATATTTCTTCGCCCATTCGTGAATCTTGATCATGTTGATCTTCATGAGGTCCGCCGCCGTTCCCTGGATAGGCATATTGATAGCCATCCGCTCCGCGGCCGCGCGTACTATGGAGTTTCGGGAATGGAGCTCGGGGAGATACCGCCGCCGTCCCCACAGCGTTTCGGCGTAGCCTTTCTCCGCTGCTTCTGATTTGGACTGCTCGATGTAGGCCGCCACCGCGGAAAACTTCTTCATATAATTATCGATGAATCGTTTGGCTTCGGCGCGGCTCACTCCCGCCGACTGCGCGAAACCGAAGACGCTCATCCCATAAATGACGCCGAAATTGAGCGCCTTGGCCGCGCGACGCATTCCCGGCGTCACTTTCTCGAGCGGCACGCCATTTACGGCCGCTGCCGTCGCGGTATGGATATCCCGCCCGCTCCGAAAGATCTCCTGCATATCCTTGTCATCCGCGATGGTCGCGATGATCCGAAGCTCAATCTGGGAATAATCCGCCGAGAGCAAGACCCTGTCTTCCTCGGCGATAAACGCCTCGCGGATCTGCCGGCCGAGATCGGTACGGATAGGTATATTCTGGAGATTGGGGTCGGTGGACGAGAGCCGTCCGGTCGCGGTGACATTCTGGTTGAAAGTGGTATGTAGCCGTCCGGTCGCCGGATTGATGAGCTTAGGGAGCGTATCGATATAAGTGTTCTTGAGCTTGCTGAGCTCGCGATATTCGGAGATGAAGTCGATGATGGGCGCCATGTCCCGCATCTTTTCCAGCTCGCTCGCTGCCACCGAATAGCCGGTCTTGCCTTTTTTGATGCCGGCTGTCGGGATATTCATCTTAGAGAAGAGGATATCCGCCAGCTGGCGGGAAGAATTGATGTTGAATTCCTCATCCCCGGCCATCTCGTGGATAGTGTCGGATAACCGCGCGATCTCGCGGTCCACGCCTACGGAAATCTTTCCCAAGAGCTTCGTGTCGATCCGCACGCCCCGCATCTCGATATCATAAAGCACGCCGATGAGCGGCATCTCGATCTTGGTAAAGAGACGCTCCATTCCAGTCTCTTCGATGTCTTCCCGAAGCTGGGCAACAAGGTCGAAAAGATAAGCCAGAAGCCCCAGCTCCGGCTCGGGGGAGAACTTCTCTTCTTCCCGCGTGATGAGCTCGCACCCTTTATCCACCCCAAGTTTCTCGAAGAGGATCTTTTCCATGCTGTAGTCGCGCTTGCCTGGGTCGAGAAGATATGCCGCCAGCATCACATCGAATTCCATTCCCCCTAACCGGATACCGCAACAGGCCAGAGCCTCCGCCGTCCGCTTGAGATCGTAGCCGATCTTACAGCGCCGCGGATCCTCAAGATAGGGCTTCAGCCGGATGAGAAAGTCCTCTTTCGCCGTATTCTCCTCATCGAAAAGAGTCGGCATGTCTCCGTCCGTATGTCCGACCGGCACGTAGAATATCTCCTCCTTATCAAAAGCGAAGATAAGCACGATCAGGTTGCGCTCGGCGATACGGTGCTCTTTCTCCAGCGCCGCAAGCGCGAAGCGGTCGCTCTCGCGAAGGCGCGCGAGAAGCTCCTCGACATCGTCTTTCCTTTCCACGATGCGGCATTTCACTTTTCCTATCTTCTC
>CAZDCJ010000053.1:0-1478 GCA_964503935.1 uncultured Candidatus Saccharibacteria bacterium | reverse complement strand
TCTCCACCGCTTTGGGTCGGAGCGAGCCCATATCTCCGTTCTCGATGCGCGCATAAAGATTCTCCAGCGACCCGAATTCCTGAAGGATGATCGTCGCGGTCTTTTCCCCGATGCCGCGCACCCCTGGAATATTATCCGAGGCGTCTCCCCGGAGCGCTTTGAAATCTATGACCTGCCCCGGCAGGAAACCATAGCGCTCCTGCACCTTGTCCGCATCGTAGATGACCGTCTCGGAGATGCCCTTTCTGAGAGAATAGACTTTCACCCGTTTGTCGATGAGCTGGAGAGCGTCCATATCCCCCGTCACGATGTAAGTCGTTATCCCCTCCTTCTCTTCATCGATGAGAGTCACGATTGTCCCGATTACGTCATCCGCCTCATACCCCGAAAGCTCGTAGATGGGGATATTCATCGCCCGCGCCACGTCTTTGGCTCTATCTATCTGCTCGTAGAATTCCTGCTCCGGCTTCTTGCGCGTCGCCTTATACCGATCGAATATCTCGTCACGGAAAGTCCCACCCGCCACATCGAAAGCGCAGGCGATATAATCGGGCCGAAGCTCCCTGATTACCCGGAGCAGTATCGATGCGAAACCGTACGGCACGCTCACTGCCTCCCCTTCCTTGGTAGTGAGCGGCGGAAGCGCATGGAAAGCGCGATGCATGATCGCATTGGAATCTATGAGAATGAACGTCTTGTCTTTAGCCATATGGTTGCCTGATTGGTTTAAACGGATACTCACGAGCCAAGATCGTCCCGGATCTCCCCATCTTCTTCGGAAGCAGCGAAGTAGCCGGAAATCACCCCTAAGGCCTTCTCCAGCCCTTCCAACTCCTCCCGTAGCACGCAGATTTCCTCTGTGTTCCGCCGGCAGTCTTCCCGGAGCTGCGCCATGGATTCCTCGATGAGGAGACGCAGGTCTTCTTCCCGCCGGAACGGTCGTTCTCCCGGACTTGCCAGATGCTCTTCCATCTCCTGCCGCAATTCGGCCATCCGCGCCTCCAACCGGAGGTCGATATTTTTCTTCAGCCTCTCTTCCAGATCCCGCAAAGCAGCATTGAGTTGCGCCCGTGTGATCATATGTTTGGAATTAACGATTGTCTTTAGGCCTTGCCGTCTTCGGCAACCGTAACTTCCCTTCGGAAAAGATCAGAATCGCATCATCAAAAGTACAACACTCCCTGCATCCTTATTCTAGTTCCTTGAACGTGATGCGGCGCACCTCAGCGCCCAGATCATCAAAAACCACATCCATCCTTTTCTCCGGCAATATCTCGCGGATCTTCTCCGGCCACTCCACGAAGACCAGATTGTCCGCGCCGGAAAGAATTTCCGCCCAGCCCAAGTCCGCCACTTCCTCGGCGCCCCTCAGCCGGTAGCAATCGAAATGATAGAATTCTCTGCCTCGATATTTCCCGGAAAGAGGATATTTCTTCATGATGAGGAAGGTCGGACTATTCACCGTTTCCTTCACTCCC
>CAZDCJ010000052.1:0-6295 GCA_964503935.1 uncultured Candidatus Saccharibacteria bacterium | reverse complement strand
CTGATGAGGATAACGACGTCCTCCGCTTTGCCGCCTCCGGTATTCACGATGAAGTTCGCATGCTTTTCGGAAATCATCACTCCCCCTATCTTCTTGCTTTTCATGCCCGCTTTTTCTATGAGAAATCCGGCGGGAATGGTGTCGTCCTTGATCACTTTTGCGAAATCGGGACATTTGCGGGATAAGGATTCCTGCTCCTGCCGGCTCAAGACGGGATTCTTGAAGATGCTTCCGATGTTCGGGTGCTCGAGAGGCTGCTTGCTGCTTCGCGCTTCCAGGTTCTTGGCGATCTCTTGCTTCATATCTTCGCTGTCGCCTCTTCGGAGAGAGAGTACGGCATCAAGTATCACGAATCTTTTTGATTCCTTGAATATGCTCTTGCGGTAGGAAAATCCGCATTCGTCATGCGACAACGTCTTCGGAGTGTAGCCTGTGAGATATCCTTTGGAGGAAGACTGCATCTCCAAGGCTCGTACTTCCCTTACTGCTCCTCCTATCTCCATGCCTTTGGCGCCGGCGTTGTTGGCTACCGCTCCGCCGAATGTCGCCGGGATTCCTGCCGCCCATTCCATCCCGGCAATGCCTTCGCTCTGGAAGTCCAGGATCAGTCTTACCAGTGATATACCGGCTCCGAGGCGGACCTCTATCGCCCCTTCTCCTTCCTTGATTTTCCTGTCCAGGAGCTCTGTCTTGAGCACGAGCCCGTCGAAGCCATCGTCGGAAACCAGGAGGTTGCTTCCTCTGCCAATCACGAAGACGCGCAGCTTATTCTTGATCGCGAAGTCGAGCGCTTCGCTTACTTCTCCTTCGTCCTTCGCGATGCAGAAATATCTTGCCGGGCCGCCTATTCTGAAGGTCGAGAATCCTGAAAGGGATATATTCTCTTGTATCTGTAGCATGGGATTTGGATAACGATGTTATGCTTGTATTTTAGATTATTTCGGCGCATTTGTCATGCAGGAACGGCTCGAAAGGGCTATTCCAGCGGTATTTGTGAAGCGAAAGCATGACATTTCCAAGGGCGGGATATTTTTTGATAAAAATCGTAAAAAGTATTATAATCAGAATGATACTTGAAACAAAATTAACCGTAAAAAAATGAGAAAAACCAAAGATAAGAAAATCGAAGTTCGGGAGATCGTTTATTCGCAGGACGATGAGAAATCTTTCGGTGATGTGTTCATTTATGAGCCGGAAAATATAGAAGAGCAGAATCTGGGCAATCTTTTTATAGTGGGCGAACTCAAGGATCTGCCTCGCAACTGTTCATATATAATGAACGTGCTGGCATCGAAGATAAAGAAGGAATTCTATTCCAATACCAAGCGTACGGCGGAAGAGAGCTTGGAGGCCGGGCTGGCCGAAGCCAACAAGACGCTGGCTGACCTAGCTGAACAGGGCAACGGCGAATATGTAAGCAAGCTGAGCATGGTCTGCGGCACATATCATGGAAGCAGATTCTTCCTCAGCCAGATCGGGAAGATCAGGTCTCTCCTTTTGCGCGGCGGACAGATCGTAGAAATCGTGAAGGAAGATGGCCGCAAATCCGTTTCTCCCAAGCGCGCTTTCAATAATATCGCGAGCGGCGAATTATCGGATGGAGACATGGTGATGTTCGCGAGCAGCGGGCTCTTCAATATATTCTCTACGGAGCAGCTTCGGCAATATGGCGGATCTATGAATTTGAATGAATTTTCGGCAAAGCTCCAGGAGGAAATCGAGGAGGAAGACAGTGAGACGGTCAGCGCGCTCCTGATCGAGATCGAAGGTGACAAGAAGGCTCTCGTAGAGCGTTCGGAAATCACGACGCAAAAAGAGAAAGAAACAGCTGAGGAATCGCTTGAGAAAGCGCTTGCCGAAGGCGTGCCTATGGAAGTGGAGATGCTGTCCGAAGAGGGGGATGAGCCCGCGGCGTCTATGGCCGATGTAGAGATTGAGCAGGAGACTGGGACGGAAGAGGAAGAAGCTGCGAAGGTCGGGGACGTATCCCCCGCTCTGGAAATCACGACGCTTTCCGAAGCTGGAGATGGGTCGGAAGAGAAGCAGGAAGAGGCAGCTCCTGTCGAGAGGGCTTCGAAATATCCCGAAGAAAAAAAGGAAGCCGCAGTCGATATCGTATCTGAAAACGAAGAGGAAGAAGAGTCGCCTGCTCCGGAAATCCCGGTGGCGAAAGAAACGGCGGCAACAATCGAAGCCGTTCAGGCAAAAGCGGCAGCATCTTCTGCGGCGGGAGGATATCTGGCGGCCAAAGCTTCCGGCAAGATAAGTCTGAGTGATATCATAAAAGAATATGAGAAGCTGGAGAGCCGGAAGTTCGAGACGCAACCGGACGGAGAGAAGGAGAAGAATATCGAAGAGATGATCGTGAAGAAAGAGACTGCCAGCTTTGAGGATCTGGATGAGGAGGAAGGAAGCGTATCGCAGAAGATTACCGACAGGGCCAAAAGCATGCTAAGTTCCATCGTAAGCGGCATTTCCAAGGCTGGCCTGGGAAAGAAACTCAAGAATGCCGTGAAGAGCGAGAAGGAATACAAGATAGATCGCGGCGGGAAGAGATTTTCTCTTGGCAGCAAGAAAGTGCTGGTTGCAATCGCGGTGATAATCATCGCTGTCGGCGGTTATTCCTATTATTCTACGGAGAAGAGGGAAGAAGAGCGTGTGATCGTACTTGGCAAATATCAGTCCATGCTGGACGACTCCAAATCGAAGATGGAAGAAGCGGAAGTGGAAATCATTTCCGGATCCGAGGAGAATGCAGGCCGGCTCTATATGGAAGCTCGCGCTCTCGCAATGCAGGTGAGAGATGAATACGACATGCTGGATGCCGATGCCGATACGGTGATCGCGACCGCTCAGGCAGAAATCGATAAGATCGACAAAGTAGTGAAAGCGGACAATCCTTTTGTCATAGCGAACTTTGAGAATGAGAATATCGGTAGTCTCGTGGAGGCAAGCGGTACATACTATGTCGTGGACGGCATGGACAAGACTCTCTACGAAGTGAACACGGAGACGAAAGTGATTTCCCAGATAGCGAAAACGGAAGAATCTGTCGGTAATCTTGCCTTTGCGAAAAATCTGCAGAGCGTAGAGCTGCTCCTTTCAGACGGCTCATCATTCCTCAGTTATAGCCTCAAGAACGGCAAGTTGGATAAGCTGGACGCGGGAACAGATGCGGATTTCGTAGACTTCGCGACTTATGGCCGCTACGTCTACCTCCTCTCCCCTGCCGACGATCAGATATATAAATATCAAAAATCTACGGGTGGCTTGGAGAACAAGACGCCGTGGCTGAAGGGGTCTGACGATATATCGGGCGCGGTATCGCTTGCCATTGACCAGAATATCTTTGTGCTTTCTTCCGACGGAGGGGTCAAGAAATATTATACCGGCGAGGAATATAGGGACGAGAACGGCAATGCCTTCGCTATCAAGCAGCCGCTCGACCCGCTTGCGAATCCGACCAAGATCTATACTTCGACCGATCAGGCATATCTCTACGTACTTGAGCCTTCCAAACAGAGAGTCGTCATCTTTGACAAGACGACGGGCGCCTTCGTGAAACAGGTAGTGAATAAGGGTATTGCCGAGGTAAAAGACTTCTTTGTAGATGCCGAGGAACAGAATATGGCGGTACTTACCAAGGACAAGATCATGAATATATATCTCGGAGAATGATATTCTCCTTTGCGATACGAAAATGCGGCTTACAGCTAGCCGCTTTTTTGTCATGATTCTCGGATTGATATGGCGATAGGGCACTCTGCGGAAGTAGGTTCAAACCCGTTGCCGCTATAGTAAACGATCATCGTCATCCCGCATCCTCTTTCCGGGTCCAATCTCTTTGATTTGTCATCCCGAATTCCCGCCCGCGTGGAGTTTATCCCGGCCCCGGATCAAGTCCCGGATGACATTACTTGATCCGGGGCCGGAGCTTCGGCGAGGCGAGCCTACGCGAGGACAGGCTCCGTGAGGGATTTGGGAAGCGGACGGAACATATGCGGAATCGTTCTTTTTACGGATACGACATTCCTATCCATATCGTACGATTCCCAGATTCCTCAATCGCTCCTTTTTAGTCGCTCATATCGCATGACAAGATACTGGATCCCCGCCGGAGTTTATGCTCGCGTAGGCGGGTGCGGGAATGACACTCGTGCGTTTATTCTCCTCTCTTAAGAGGGGGGGGTGGCCCGAAAGGCCGGGGTGTGTCGCATTGTCATTGCGAGCAATTGAAAGGATCGTCGCAATCTCATCCACGCTTCCACTTTGGGATAATTACAGTACAAAATCTTACAAAGCTAATAAAAAGACAGAGGAACGAGTCCTCTGTCTTTCGTACTAAGAAGCGAATTACTTCAAGTTGACGGTAGCGCCAGCTTCCATAAGCTGCTTCTTGATGTCCTCAGCCTCGGCTTTCGGAACCTTTTCCTTGATGACTGCCGGAGCGGCATCTACGAGGTCCTTAGCTTCCTTGAGCCCTTTGCCGGTAAGTTCCTTCACGATCTTGATAACGCCGATCTTGCTGTCTCCGCCGGAAACGAGCTCGATATCGAAGTCTGATTTCTCTTCAGTTTCAGCAGCGCCGGCAGCACCGGCGGCTGGAGCGGCCATCATCATCGCAGGAGCAGCGGCAGAGACGCCGAATTTGTCCTCGAGGACTTTGACGAGCTCGGAGAGTTCAAGAACGGTAAGTTTCTCGATCTGCTCGACGAGAGTCTTGAATTTCTCAGGAACGACTACTTCTTCTTTGGTTTCTTCTGACATGGTATTTTTCCTTTCTAAAATTAGATTAATTGATCCTATGACTATTTAAAATATCGTTATTTTTTCTCTTCCCCGATAGCATTAAGGACATTCAGCAAGCTGCGTTCTACTCCCGCAAGCACATTGACGAAGCCTGAAACCGGAGCGTTGATGGTGTAAACAAGCTGGGCTCTGAGCTGATCTTTGCCTGGCAGCGAAGCTAATTGCTTCATCGCTTCCGCGCCGATGAGTTCGGAGTTCATCACTCCCCCCAGGATCTTCACCTTATCATTGGTCTTTCCGAATTCTTTCGCGATCCTGGCCGGGGCGATCTCGTCCTCATAGCCGATAACGACGGCTACCGGTCCTTCCGGCGCGAAGCCTTCCGTACCCTTTACGTTCGCGCTCTCCATGCCTTTCTTGATCAGGGTCTTCTTGGCTACCGCGTAATCAACGCCTTCGTCGCGTAACTTCCTGCGCAGTGCAAGGTCATCTTTCGCGGTGAGGCCCTGGAAGCCCAGGAACACCATGGATTTTGACCTTGAAAACCTGTCTGAGAGGTCCTGGAGAATCGCTTTCTTCTTCTCCTTATTGATCATCTTATTTGTCTTAAAGAATTATTTGATTTAGTGCTCAAAATACGAAAAATCGCCAAAATCCGAAGACAGCGATCAATAAAAAACTATAAGTTTCTTATCCTCGACAGGTCTTACTTTTTTGCCTGTTGTCTAGGGATTTATGAGGTACAAAACTATTCTACACGAAATAAAACAAATGTCAAATAAATAAGGATTCTAAAAAAGAAATTATCGTTTTTTAGAATCCTTCTGCAAGCAGGTCATTCCTGCAATTTTGCCAAATGGTACATTCGGCCGAAGTGACTTTGCCATAATTGGAGAGATATATCAGTTCATGGTCTATGGCATCCAAGACATCTTCTGCAATCAGCCATTCAACCAGATCTTTTAGTTCATCTGGCGTGAAGACCTTTTTAAATATCTCAGTGAACCCTTTTTCTGTGAAATAAGCCTTGCCGCTCTTCGAGTATTCGATTTCACACAGTATTATTTTCTTTGCGTCCATGCCTGCGAGGATCATCTCGCGGTATTTTTGCCACAGGTCGAAGAAAATTCCAAATGCCTCCGTGCCTTTATTTGTCGGCTTGATGGTGAGAATTGTGTTGCCTTCTGTCTCGATGGGTTCGTAATCGCATATATCAAAGTCTCTTAGGTTCCGGCATATGCAAACTACCTCTTTTTCTCCGAGTATATTAGCAAATATCTCACACAATCGGCTTATGGCTGGCGATGCGTTCGTATTTTTAATCTGATACATTATTTCCATAAATATCGCGCTGTATTTATGGAAGATTCCTCCGTCTATTAATTTTGGATATCCTATCCTCGGTAAATGGTCCATCTAATCCATCTCCTTTTGGCTGTATGTCGTAAATATGTTACATTATTGCCGGGTAATTTGTCAAGTGTGGATGCCGGGGGTACTATAAAGCAAGTCTCACACACGACAATGAATTTTTAAGGAAACTAAG
>CAZDCJ010000051.1:0-6474 GCA_964503935.1 uncultured Candidatus Saccharibacteria bacterium | reverse complement strand
TAAAAACGTGAATCTCGAAATTAACCCTATTCTTACGATGAACCCTATATCTTGAAACAAATCCCTGCCATTTGTCATCTCCCGACCTTGGCCCTGGTCAGGCTCTGAGTGAAGCGATAGCGGAGTCGAAGCACCGGGCCGCCCGTAGGGTGGGGTCCCTTCATTACCGCTTATCTTACCTATCATCGTATTGAACTACCCCGGTAGAGCCCCCCTGGCAAGCTCGGAATGGCAAGGAAATCTAATTTCGGGATTCACGTTAAAAACCGGCTATTGAGAGTTTCTTATTGTCATTTCAAAAACGGATTCGGCATATTGAAACATATCCGAGGTGTATGATTATCGATGACGTCCTCTGAAACGCCGTATTTCTCGCTGTAGAGCACATCCACAGCACAGATACGGCAGCTGTCATAATCATATCCTAAAGATACTACAGCCTCTCTGACCGCCGTTTCATCAGGACCCTCAACCTCGATAAACGGTTCGAGATAGGGCCATTCGTCAATGGTCACCTCACAGCCTCCCAAAGCCCATATCTCCCGACGTTTCTCGCTCCGAGCCTTTTCTTCCGCTCCCAGGAGTTCCAGGAATCTACAAGCATCTTGGACATTCTCAGCGACAAACAAATATTCTTCCTGATCACTGATCTTGCTGCCGGCAACGATCTTAAGGCTCATAGTTACGCACTCCCCTTCCTCGCGCACCCGCAGCCAGCCTCCTTTTATCTCTCTTCCTGCGGGGAGATGGAACATGATATTCTTATGGATACAAACCGGCCGCTTCAGGACCCCTCCACTCTTCGCAAGCCGCCGCCGCGCGTCCTCCATATCTATCCAGGGCACGGTCACTTCGAATTCTATCATATTACGATAAAATTAAGGCTGCATTATGTCTTCCGGCATGATCCGGACCGACTTAACTTCCGAAAATTGCTTGGCTGTATTTTCGATTTCCATCCGGAGTACTCCTACCCGGCACGACCCGCCCGAAGCCTTCGCCTGCGGATCTTGGAAAGTGAGCGTCAAGACACCGTTTTGATCAAGAGAAGAGCTCTCAAGCTCGAATCCCTGAAGCGGAAATTCAGTCGAGATACCGGCGGTTTTCTCCTCTGCCGTAAGTCCGCCCGCAAGCAGCAGTTTGATAGTATCCTCGATGACGGAAGTTCCCGCCTTCACATTCCGCTTGACCTCGGCAAGCCCCGCTGCGGAACATCTTACCCCCCCGCCCGCCGGATCTTCATCCTTGGTGACATTATAATAATACAAGGAAACCTGCTGCATTCCTTCGTCCTCCCCGAATTTCACCGGCATTATCAGCTGATCGTCAAGTTCCGGCATTCCCGAAGGATTATCCTTCTGGAAGACCAGGGTTCCCGTCGCCATAACCGGCGCCTTGAATTCCATCATCGCCTCGAAAGGAACGAATTCCTCCGTCATCCATTCTTCAGTAGCAGTTGCGATTGCCGTTCCCAATTCCTTTCCATTAGAGTCATAGATCCTGACAGGAAAAGAACCCTCGAAGAACCATGTTCCGCGCGCCTCGCCCGTGATCCTTATCGGACTCTGTACGGTATCATTCGGCCGCGGCGAAGAGACGCGGATAAGATCGGTCTTCTCAAGTTCATTGCCGATATCCTCCACAAAAGTACGTCCGTCCGGAGTCGAGCACTGCCGCGGATATGATTCCGCGACTGCATAGCCTGCGGATACGCAGCCATTGAAATCGTTCACTACTGTCTGCTGAGACCCTTGGCCATTATTTTCTTCATCTACCTTATCCCAATAATACCAGATTACCAACGCCCCCGCTGCCAGGACGGCCAGCGAAATGAGCAATACTTTATCGCTTTTTTTCATCGCTTTGATTTAGCATTTAAACCTGCACTAAGATTATAACACGAACAAACGATTTAATCACGCAAACAGGTCCCGACAGAAAACGGCTCAACCCGACCCGATGTCAGATTTTCCTGCTGTCATATGCCCAATGCAAAAGAGACTGCCTCTGCTTTTTCCGACAGGATATCTCCCCTCTGCCACAGTTCTTTCTTAATTGGGTAACATGCCTGCGCATCTGCTTCCACCTCTTTATCTGCCGCGCATCATCCTCATGCCTGCGCCCCCTATAATACCTGCAATACCACTGAAACCATCCGCGCGGATCGTCGGCATGTATCCACCCCTTGGCTCTCCATACGGAAAGCGGCAAGCTGGCTTTCACTCCGAAAAAATTAAGTCCGTATTCCGGTTTGTCCCCTTTGGCAAATTTTGCCCGCAAAAACCAATGAGGAGGAAACTCCTTCGTACAGTCCCGCATATATTTTCCTCCGAATACCCCCAACGCCAGCATTTCTTTTGGAGTAAGCTCCGGAAGGAAATCAGCCGCGAAATTCTTACCCTCCGGCTCGGAAAGTTCATAGCGGTAGCCCTTTTGCATTTTGTCATTTACGACGATTCTATTTTTTTCACCAGACATATTGGTTACATAATGATAAGCATAATGCATCATTCGCCCTATTCTTTCTCGATGACCAGCATCCCCTTCTCCACAGATTCAATCGATATCTCATTTCCCGTCTCGTAGGCACGGATCGCGTCCACGAATACACCATAATCATACCGATAACCTTCCCCGAACCGGGTACCCGGATCATGGGTGATGAATTCGCCCGGAACATCGTCATAACCGATGACGATGAGTTCGTGCCTTTCCGGGCCCGGCGCGGTATAATACGGATTCCCCAGCTTCGTACCATCTATGGGAACGATGACCGGGTTTCCTTTCGCGATTTCCCGCTTGATGTCCGCGGTATCGATATCGTATTTCACGAATGATTTCTCGTATCCGAAATAGGCCCGATATAATTCGAGCGTGTCCTCCAGCGAGAGATCATGCGGTCCGCCGTAATTCTCTTCTTCGTATGCACTCATCGCGAATATCTCCGTAAGCGCTTTTTCCTTTGATAATTCCTCGCCGGTCAGGAAGTAGCGCGCCATGAGGAGCGACGCCTCCTCGCAGCCGTGCTGCTGCCGCGGATCCGCCCAATCCCCGAATGGCGATTGGGAAGCAAAAGGAATCCCTTCGATAGTCTTCGCCTGAAACAGGAATTTTTCTGCACTTTCCTTTTCCTCGCCGGCATCATTCTCATCCGGCAGGACGACTTGGCCTTCTTGCGCCTCGATTGCTTCGTCTATAACCCCCGTCTCGGTATCGGCTTGTTGTTCCCGCTGGATTCCCCCATCCTTGACATAAAGATAATATCCGGCTGCCAGGACCGATATGAGAACGAGGCCAAGCAGCCGATATTTAGCCTTATATTCCATAAATTTGTCTTTTATCTTATAAAACTCAGAGTCTCGCATCGTCATGACTTTTTCTTTGGATTGGAGGATTCCTTAAAATATCTTCCTCCTTATGTGGCAATACGGCTCCATGCGCGTCTTCTCATAATACTTTTGATGATAATCTTCCGCGGCATAAAATTCTCCCGCCGGAGAGATCTCGGTCACCGGCTCTATCCCCTTCTTCCGAAGAAGCGCGGAGACGATTTCCGCGACCTTTTTCTGCTCCTCGTCCGTATAGAAGATCGCGCTCCGATATTGGCTGCCGATATCCGGCCCCTGCCGATTTCTCTCCGTCGGATCGTGTATCTCGTAAAATAATTTCACGAGCGATCCAAAGCTTATACGCGCGGAATCAAAGACAACCTCCACAGTCTCTGCATATCCCGTGCCCCCCAGACTCACTTCCTCGTAAGTCGGATTGGGAGTCTTCCCGCCCATGAACCCTACACGCGTCCCGATCACCCCCGCCATGTCCCGCAGACAATATTCCACGCCCCAGAAGCATCCAGCGGCAAAATATGCCTTCTGCTCATCGTCCGTCTCCTTCGCCTTGAAATTGAGAGCGATAGAATTTACGCAGTGGCGGACATCCTTGGGTGTCATACTCTCTCCGTAGAACACATGCCCCAGATGCGCCCCGCAATTCGCGCACCGGATCTCCGTCCGCGTTCCGTCCGAGTCAGGAATCCGTCTTATTGCCCCGAGAATCTCATCGTCAAAACTCGGCCATCCGCACCCCGGATCAAACTTGTCTTCGGACCGGAAGAGCGGCGCGGCGCACCGCTTGCACGTATAAGTTCCTTTCTCGTCGAAATCGACATATTTTCCGGAAAATGGACGCTCCGTCCCCTTTTGCACTATCACATACTCTTCTTCCGGAGTAAGCCTTTTGTATCCTTTCTCCATATGATTGATTTATGTGATTAATGATATGAGTTATCATATTATTCCGAGGACCACCCGACCTTTTCCATAGCGGCCTTCATTCTCCATGGATAAGCCGAAGTTTCTCTCCCCGAGTGAGCGCCTTGATCCTGGATTCTTCCTTCGAGGCTGCGGACCGCGTCCGGAATCTTTTCGAATAGGCCAGTGCTACCGGCCTTCGTACTTTCGTATATTTCGCTCCCAACTTCGAACCATTATGCTCCCTGGTCCGTCTTTCAAGGTCCGTCGTGATTCCGGTATAAAGAGTACCGTCAGCACATTCAAGCATATAGAGGTAATACATACGCGTCAAAGTAATTAGCATTTCTTCTTTTGATTATCTCATAGCAATCAGCAAAGTCAAAATATATGCCAACTCGAAATAACTTCGAAAAGATGCTATAATCTACCGTAAAAGGACAATGGCATCTAAACCAAAGTTTCTCATCTCGTATCAATATATGAAGACTCTTTTAAAACGATATTTCGGCTACGACCAATTCCGCCCGCTTCAAGAAGAAATCATCGAAAATGTCATGAAGAAAAACGACACTTTCGTCCTGATGCCGACCGGAGGAGGAAAATCTCTCTGCTACCAATTGCCGGCGCTGAGATTCGAAGGGATTACGCTCGTAGTCTCTCCGCTTATCGCACTTATGAAAGATCAGGTGGACGCGCTCCAGTCTTGCGGCATCCGGGCTGAATTCATCAATTCCAGTCTGGCAGCCTCGGAAATCAGAGATATATACGAGGAGGCGGAAAACGGCGGGGTCAAAATCCTCTACATCGCGCCTGAAAGATTTGCATTGGAGAGTTTCCGATCTTGGGTAAAATCTCTGCCGGTGAATCTGATTGCGATCGACGAAGCTCACTGCATTTCCGAATGGGGGCACGACTTCCGTCCGGAATACCGCAATCTTCGCATGCTCCGCAGACTTTTCCCGGGCGTGCCTCTCATTGCGCTGACAGCAACAGCGACCGACAAAGTTCGCGAAGACATCATCAACCAGCTCGAGCTCCAAGAGGCCAAGCTTTTTATTTCCAGCTTCAACCGCGAGAATCTCAGTCTCAGCGTCGTAGAAAAGAAAAACGCCTTCCCCAAGCTTCTGACTATCTTGGACAAATACAGGGATGACTCAGTGATCATCTATTGTTTTTCGCGCAAAGAGACGGAGAAGATCGCAGAGAAACTTATCGGAAACGGATTCAAGGCTTGCGCCTATCACGCAGGACTTCCCCGGGAAAAAAGAAAAAAAGCCCAAGACCGCTTCATCAAAGACAAGGTGAATGTCATTGTCGCCACTATCGCTTTCGGGATGGGAATCGACAAGCCTGACGTGCGCTTGGTCGTACACTATACTTACCCCAAGACACTCGAGGGGTACTATCAGGAAATCGGCCGTGCCGGACGAGACGGGCTTCCAAGCGAGTGCGTGATGTTTTATACTTATGCCGACACCCGCAAGCATGAATTCTTCATAAATCAGATCTGTGACCCGGTACTCAAGAGCCGCGCCGAAGAAAAGTTGGGAGAAATGCTACAATATGGCGAACTCACCACCTGCCGAAAAAAATATATCCTCCGCTACTTCGGAGAAGATTTAGAAAGAGACAATTGCGGAGGCTGCGACATCTGCCTCATGGAAAAAGCGACGTTCGATGCGACTATCGTTGCCAAAAAAATCATCTCGACTGTCGTACGGACCGGAAACCGATTCGGAAAAGGTCATATCATCGACGTGCTTCGCGGCAAAAGGAACCAGAAGATCCGAGAAAACTCCCATGACAGGCTTTCCGTTTTCGGCATAGTCCGAGACTTTTCGGAAAATGAACTCAGCCAGATCATTAATCATCTGATCGGTTCGGAATATCTGCGGAAAGAAGCCGGTAAATATCCGACGCTCAGCATCACCCGCAAAGGAGTCGAATTCTTGAAAGGAAGCGAGATTTTGGAAATTCCAAAGCCTCAATCCGATATCATGAAAGAAGTAAAGGCCGGCACTCTCGATTACGATGCCGAACTATTCGAGATGCTGCGCGAACTCCGGAAAAACCTGGCAGAAGAGGCCAATGTTCCCCCATTTGTCATCTTCGGCGATTTGAGCCTCCAAGAAATGGCGTATTATCTGCCGCAAAACAAAGACAGCTTTGCACGGATCAGTGGCGTGGGTGCGAAAAAGCTGGAAGATCTGAGCGAGCCATT
>CAZDCJ010000050.1:0-6532 GCA_964503935.1 uncultured Candidatus Saccharibacteria bacterium | reverse complement strand
GCCTTGAGATACCGGCGGATGGCGATGAAACTGCTCACGATTCCCATGCCGACCCCGATAAGGAGCAAGATGCCGCTGATGGTCCAGAAATTACCGAAGAAATAATCATAGAGATAGAAACCGGAGAAAATCTGCTCGAGACGCACGGAAAGCGAGAAGGACAAGAGATAAGTGAATATCAGAGTCACCATACATCCTATGACTCCGAAAATCGCCCCCTCGATGACGAAAGGCATCTTGATATACCAGTTGCTCGCCCCGACGAGGCGCATGATCTCGATTTCCACGCGGTGCGAATACATCGCGAGACGGATAGTATTGAAAGCGATAAGGATGCTGATGATGACGAAGAGGAAAGTGAGAGCGCTGATGCCGTGGCGCACATTATCGAGAGCGGTAGAGAAGCTGTTGATTACCGCTTCATTCTCTTTGTAATCCACCTTCTTGATGACGGACTGATAATTCTCGTTGCCTTTCACATAGCCGTCCACTGTCGCGTACTGGTCGAGCGACTGCGTCTTCACGTTGAGCACGGCAAAGAGCGGATTCTCTCCGAGCTCCTCGATGCTCTGGCTGATATATTCCTCGCCCGCATGGGCCGCTTTGAACTCTTCGAGTGCCTGGTCCTTGGAAACATATACGACGCTCTTCACCTCTGGCATCGACTCCAAGTCCTTCTTGAGATCAAGGATCTTCTCCTCGCCGGCATCGTCTTGGAACTGGATGCTGATATCTATCTTGTTCTGGAAAGACTGCAGTGTGTGTTCCCCTACAGCATCGATTACCAGGCTCACGGATACGGTAAAAAGCGCGATCACGATGATTATTACAGTCGCCATATTCAGCCAGACATTCCTGGTGAGGTCTTGAAAAGCCGAATTCGCCAGCCTCTTGAAGCTCCTATTCCAAAACATCATTTTTATTTCTCAATTGATAAAATTAGATTATGTATTTCCCTTTGTCGAGCTGGTCCTTGGCAATACGGCCGTTATCGATAGTGATGACCCTTTTATTCAGGAGGTTCACGACCTCGTGATTATGCGTCGCGAGGATGACAGTCGTGCCGTACTGGTTGATCTTCGAGAGGAGCTGGACGATATCCCAGGTGTTCACCATGTCTAGATTTCCCGTCGGCTCGTCCGCCACGATGATGTCCGGCCGGTGCACCAAGGCACGGGCGATGGAAACGCGCTGCTTCTCTCCGCCCGAGAGCTCGTGCGGATAGCGGTCGATCTTTTCTCCGAGTCCTACGATGTCGAGCACCTGCGGCACGTCCATCTCGATATCCTGGTCGCTCTTTCCGGAAACCTCCATGGCGAAAGCCACGTTTTCAAAAACGGTCTTCTTGTCGAGCAATTTGAAATCCTGGAACACCACTCCGATGTGGCGCCTCAGGACCGGAAGCTTGTTTTCCCGGATTTGGGTGATGTCCCGGCCTTTGATATATATCTTTCCCGTCGACGGCCTCTCCTCGGCGAATATCATCTTGAGAAGGGTGGATTTTCCCGCCCCGCTCTGACCGACAATAGAAACGAACTCCCCTTCTTTGATCTCGAAGTTGATATCGTGGAGGGCCGCGCCGCTCTCGTTGTATTGCTTGGAAACGTTATCGAAAAGTATCATCTTTGGTTTTGCTATCTTATTTATTCCTCCTTGGTGCCGCCTCGAAAGCGGCTGAGACGGATATCGGCATAGACTCATGCCAAGAATACCCGCCGGCCATGACACACAGGATCTTTTATTTCTTTTCCGCTTTCTCCTTCTTGATCTTGAAAACTTTGCGCTCATTGTATTCCGACACCTTACCGTTATTCCACTGCTGGACCGGCCGGAGATATCCCACCACGCGCGAATAGACTTCACACGGCTGCTCGATGAGGCACTTGGGGCAGGTGAAATGCTCTCCCGCGAGGTACCCGTGGGTCGGACAGACGCTGAAAGTCGGCGTGAGCGACAGATATGGAAGGGCGTGCTTCTCGAATACTTTCTTGATGATGAGCTTGGCTTCCTTCCCGCTGGGCAACCGCTCGCCTACAAAGCCATGAAGCACCGTCCCGCCGGTATACTTGGTCTGGAGCGGATCCTGCAATTTCACCGCTTCAAAAAGGTCGTCCGTATATCCCACTGGCAATTGCGTGGAATTGGTGTAATATGGCTCCCCTTTGGCTTTCATTTCCTGGACTTTCGTGGCTTTTGTCATGATTTTGAATTTATATTTAAAATATCTGGTCTTGGACAAAAACTTCATGCTCATCTCTTCTTTATGCGTATCCCCATTATACATCATAAATTTATTTTGGGGTAGCATCTTATTTTTGCTTGATTTTAAGCCTTAATTCCAGTAAATAATAATTTTAGATTATTTACGGACGGTTTGTCCGAACCCCTCTCCGGCCTTCTTATTCTCCGCCCAGAAAAAGGTGCTGCCGGCAGAGAGAAAGAATATAGAAGACAGAAGCGACAAATTCCAATCAAAATCTCCCCGATATGCGGAAAATTCCAAGCATGATAACGTTATCCAGATTCCCGCCAACATATCTAAGATAGCGGCGATTTTCGCTGTCTTTTCATGTCTTAGGGAAGAGACAAAAATCAAATAAGCGAGCAGCATATAAATCAGGATTATAGCAGTTGCGCTTTGGTCGTCCGCCGAACAAAATTTTCCGCACAGTATGAAATCGGACATAAGCACGCTCAAGGTAGGAGAAAATAAAAACAATATTCCCAAAGACGCCCAATGCCAGCTTTTGATTTGCATATCTTTTTATTATTTCTTAGCAGCTGCGACCTTTCACTTCTTATTCTCCGCCCAGAAGAATATCATTCCGGCAGAAGTGAGGAAGAGCGAAGACAGGATGAATGCGGCGGAATCCATCGGGAAACTCTTCTGATAGGAAAAGATGGTATAAAGGAGCGCCACGGTGACCAGGAAGCCCGTAAGGATGGCGAGTATCGCCCCGAATTTCCTCGCTTTTCCCGTCTGAAGAGACAGCATGGAAAGGAGGAGGGGCAGGAGATAAATGCAGTCCTCCCCGGCCACGCGAAAGAGTCCGGCCGCATATTTCCCGAGAGTGATATCCGGATCGGCCTTTCCCAGCGCGAACATCACGGACACGATGTAGAAGAACAGGCCCACGAGCGCCAGATGCCAGCTTTTGATTTGCATGACGATAAATTAAGTTAAAAATAGAATAGCAAATGGGGTAGCAGGTTCCAACCTGCGCGGTTGTCCCATGCCGTTAATTATGTTCCTAAATACGCACGGAACAAGGTCCTGGCCTGCCAGGGTAAATTCCGCTACTCCAGCATAGATCAGCTCTTCAGTCTCGCCTCGATGAAAGCCTCGATATCCCCGTCGAGCACCTCTTCCGTCTGCGCCGTCTCCAGCTTGGTGCGATGGTCCTTCACCATCTTGTACGGGTGGAGGACATACGACCGGATCTGATTCCCCCATTCCGCCGCCTTGTATTCGCCGCGAAGACCCTGCACCGCTTTTTCATCCTCCTCTTTCTTTAACGTGTATAATTTCGCCCGAAGCATGTTCATCGCCTCTTCTTTATTCTGCATCTGGCTCCTTTCGTTCTGGCAAGCAACCACGATTCCTGTAGGGATATGTGTAATGCGCACCGCCGAATCGGTCTTGTTGACGTGCTGCCCGCCGGCACCGCTAGAACGATAAGTATCGATGCGGATCTCCTCGTCCTTGATCTCTACCTCGCCGCTGTCCACCATTTCCGGCAGGACTTCGACGGAAGCAAACGACGTCTGCCTGAGGCTGTCGGCATTGAAAGGCGAAAGGCGCACCAGCCGGTGCACACCTGCCTCGTTCTTGAGATATCCGTAGGCGTATTTTCCTCGTACCTTGAAAGTCGCGCTCTTGATACCGGCCTCCTCGCCCCGCGAGTCGTGGATGATTTCCGTCTTATAATTTTTCCTTTCCGCATATCGGAGATACATCCGGAGGAGCATCTCCGCGAAGTCCTGCGCATCTACCCCGCCCGCGCCCGCACGGATCGTCACGACCGCGTTGGACTCGTCATATTTGCCGCTCATGTAGATGCGGAATTCGTTCCGGGTGAAATTCTTCTCGATTTCGGCGTATGTTTCCTCGACTTCCTGCTCCAAGTCCGCATCTTCCTCGCTCTCGGCCAGCTCCGCCATCTCCAGGAGGCCCCCGACCTCCTCTTCCAGACCGCGCCAAAAAGCTACGGTCTCCCTGCCGTTCTCGATCTTTTGCATGACCTTCCCTGCCTTCTCGGGCTCATTCCAGAACCCCTCTTCCTGGCTCGCGGATTCAAGCTCCCAGATTTCTTTTTCCCGCGCATCTAAGTCAAAGACGGTCGCTTACGGAAGCGATCCTGCTCCGGAGATCCTCGATTTTTTCTATAGTTTCTTTCATGAGGGCATTATACCATAAATCCTCTTCCATCCCAAAAGACAAAATAAAAGACCCGAAAGATTAAACGGGTCTGTAATCATACTGCACGGGTTTCTTTTTCTTATCCTACATTGAAATCCGGCAGCATTATTATATCGGCAGATTCGTTGTTCCACTGGACGAGGATATCATATCCCTCCGTTGTCTTCCTGACCATGAACACTAGCTGTGCCTCTACCTTCTGATCCTTGAGTTCTTTGATAAGGCCTTCGATCTCCTTTCTCAGGAACGAGATGAGTGTCTTGGCATCGGCATACTCCATGCTGCCGCTATCATATACGCCCGGAATACGCATAAGGATGTATGATTCGGACGACGGAACATCGCTACCCCCGACCATCTTCGCAATGGAATAATGCAGATTGGGTAGAAATATCTCCCTCATCATCTCTTCCGCCTGGCCTTTCCCCAACTCATTGGAAAAATACTTTTTTTCTCCCTTGGCGTATCCTATCGTCTCTTTGAGCCGGCGGACGGCCAGAAAAACATCGTAACGCGCATATCCCCTCGTCTCCACCACGCGCGGTATCACCTGCGACATTATTATGATCAGGGGACCCTCCTTCTTTCCATGTTTATTGCCTCGAATACCCGCTCCCTTATTCGTACCTGGTCTCCCTTTTCGGAAAGCCTTCGTCCGCAAGGAACTTCGCACCGGCTATCTTGCCTCTTAAAAGCATTCCCGCACCCGAGACAATGAGGATGCCTGCCACGAAGATACGGATCAGCGGAACCATATCGCTGAGATAGCACAACACTATGACCGTCGCCCATGCCAGCGCTTTCCCTGCGACCCACCAACGGAGCGGAAAAGCTTCGTAGATAGGGTCGTGGCTCAATAGAGAATTCCGGTCAGCGCTCAGCAAGATATTGAAGTCGGCTAACCCTCTTCCTGTGTAGCAGAAAGAGAGCAGCACGACAGGATACCATGCCAAGCTTGCCATAACTGCCGCATACTCATCTCCGACCCATCCGGAATTCATCATGAAGAGCCAGCCGATAGCGAAACAGCAGAAAAAATTCGTCGCCAGATTCCGCCATCCGCAGTACTGTTCCAGCCTCCACACTAGCTCAATATTCTTACGAAGACTATCAGGCCCTCCAGTATCTCGTATGCCGACAGCATCGAGATAAGCCGCCTCTTTTTCGTTTATAGAGTCCCGGATGATTACACCTTCTGTCCTCAAATCCTTGAGTACATCCGATACGCCTTCTAAAAGATCTGATAGACTTTTTTTCATACTCCCTATCCTTGTCATTCTCGCCCCCCTCCTTTTCCACTCCGCTCCTCGATGGCGCGGAAAGATTACCCTTTTTGCAGGATAACCCCGTATTATGCATGATTATGCGGATTTGTCAATTCGCCCACATCCGAGACAAAAAAAGAAAGTCCTCAAAAAAGAATGGACTTAAAATTTTTCATATCACACGCTATACGGCCTTTTGATATTTATTTCGGCTGAGTCTTATTTCCTTACCACATAGACGTAGTGACTGTCTTTATATTTTTCCCTCTGCTTCGTCTCCAAGACTACTTCGTAATATTCGCCAGCCTCCTCCGGCTCCGCCCGGCTTCTTATATAAGCGCGGATCCATCCTGCCATATTCTGCGCGATGAACGGATCGACGCCGAGCCAGACTTCTATCCTTTCGCCCGGAACATCATCCCGGAGAGCCAGGATATCCTCGGCGAACATCTCCACGATCCAACCGGCTATCGTTTCCGGCGACCGGCAAAGGTTTCCGGTCTTTTTTTCTTCCTTTCTCTTCATCATTTTTGTTTACCTCGTTTTGCACACCAGTTTTCCCTCCAGATAATCCGATGTATATTCTACCCTAATAAGCCGAGGCGGACAATGTTCCCAGGAAAGATACAGGGCTGGACCCGACGGAAGGCAAAATAAGACAGCCCACGAAGGGCTGATATGAGACAAAAATGAGCCATCTGTCGGGATCGGACCGACGACCTGCGGTTTACGATACCGCCGCTCTACCAACTGAGCTAAGATGGCTGAAAAATCAAAACATGCAGATGCGAAGAAGGCTTGCACATACATATTATATGCTCTTGGAAGATAGGTCAAGGCTTGAATC
>CAZDCJ010000049.1:0-6542 GCA_964503935.1 uncultured Candidatus Saccharibacteria bacterium | reverse complement strand
GGAATGTCGGATCTTTGCCTTTGTGTCCAAGCGAGAAAACGGGTCTTTAGGGCCTGTTTTCTGACAAAAATATGCCCCGCGTTCCTATTGCTCCGGCGGGTCTTGACAACTTTCTATTTATATGCTAATATGCCAAGTTGAGTCGGGAAACCTATCTCACGAAAACGCTTAACAATTTGCAGACAGTGGGGTCTTCTCTTAGTATCGGGTAGTCTGGGTTACTAATACTGGAATACTGGTCTATTCCTCGGAAATTCTCCAACCTTAGTTTTTTTGTAAAATTAGGGACTTACTGTCTGCAAATTGGTGGGCATTTTTTTATTTTCTTTTTTCCGGAAATCTGTATAATGGAAGCAGTTAAGGGAAGCTTATGCAAGATACGCTACGCAGAAAAATCGGAATTTCTTTGATAGTCCTGGCCGTCTTTGGATTTTTTTATTTTCGTCGGGAAAAATTGTCTGATCATTATCTCGACCGCGCCGAAAAGGCGCGGATAGCCGGGGATGAAGAAGAAGCGCTCCGGAACTTTGTCCTGGGGGCGGCGCTCAAGGAAAAGAGAGGAAGCGGAGAAGTGGCGGTAGAGCGGGCGGAGATATTTTTGGGTCGGGGCGATTTCGTTCCGGCGGAGAAGCTCCTTCTCCGGGCGCTGGAAGAAGATGGCACGAGCGCGCAGGTTTATGGGCTGTTGGGCAGGATCGGGAGTGCCCGAGGAGAGTATGCTCGGGCGGAAGAGTATTATGCTCTTGCCGCGACGGAAGGAGGGAACGCGACCATCATCGCGCTCGAGCGAGCGAAGAATCTGGTGCGTGCCGGGGAATTTTTTGAAGCGGAAAACATGCTCTTTGCGGCGGTAGAAGACTCATCTGACGAAGACGCTATTTACTATCTCGGGCTTGTTCGGGCAAATGCCGGCAGATTCTCGCCGGCAGATTTTGCGGCGTTGCGGGGAGGCGAGTATGAAGATGATATTGCCTTGGTTGAAGATTACTTCACTTCGGAAGATTCCGATGTCGCTACGGATGTATCGCTAGTCGCTTGTGCCGATCTTTTCCGACGTCTCGGCGAGGGCGAATTGGCGCTTGCGGATCTGGAGATTGTTTTGGCCAGGAACGGCAAATATCGAGATGCGTATCTTGTCTCGGGGAAGACTTATCTTGCTCTGGGCGATCGATCTGCGGCGGGCGATGCTTTCCAGAAAGCGCTTGCGCTTGATGGCGATAACAAAGAAGCGATCTTCTATCTGAGCAGGATATATGAAGGGACAGAGAAGGAGTAAAACCCCCACGAGTTGGAAGAAAGATACGGAAACTTGTCCGGCTGAGAGTCTCCGGACAGGAGGATCCAGGACATAAAAACAGACGTCTCACGACGTCTGTTTTGATCCGAGTCTATCTATATGTCTCTTGCAACGCCTCCGTTGGTGAAGCTCTCGCCCGGGATGCCGGCGACTCTGCGGACTTCGTCGAGAGAGGTGAGTCCGTCGACCGCCTTGAGGATACCATCTTCGCTCATCGAGATCATGCCGTCAGAGCGCGCGGCACTCAGCATGTCGCCGGTCGAGACATTGGCAAGGATGATCTTCTCGATATTGGGAGTCATGGTGAATATCTCGTAGATAGCCTGCCGGCCGGTGTAGCCTATGAAGTTGCATTTCGAGCAGCCATGACTGCGGTAGAGCTTGTCCACCTTATCCGGATATGTCATCATCCTATTCTTCGGTATGTTGGCGACGACCTTGCGGATGTGATCCAGGGTATCATCGGCCGGGACGTATTCTTCCTTGCAGTACGGGCAGAGCCGGCGGACGAGCCGCTGGGCGATCACCGCGTTGATGGCCGGAGCGATGAGCGCCGGATTTACGCCGAGATGAAGAAGGCGAGGAATGGCACCGGCGGCGTTATTGGTGTGCAGGGTAGAAAGCACCAAGTGTCCGGTAAGCGCTGCCTGGATAGCGATTGCGGCTGTATCGCCGTCACGGATCTCACCGACCATGATGACGTCCGGGTCCTGCCGTACTACCGCGCGGAGACCGTTGGCGAAAGTGAAGTCGGTGTTCTGTTCCACCGGTGACTGGGTCACGCCCGCGATGCGGTATTCCACCGGGTTTTCCAAGGTAATGATCTTGATGCCCGGATCGTTGACTTGGCGCACGAAGGAATAGAGGGTGGTGGTCTTACCGGATCCGGTAGGTCCGGTGGTAAGGATCATCCCGTTCGGTTTCATGATCTCTTCCTGGATTCCTGCCAGATAGTAGGGGTTGAGTCCGATCTGGTCGATATCCAGCCCTTCGGCATTCTCCGAAAGGACACGCATTACCACGCTTTCGCCGTAATTGGTCGGCAATATGGAAACACGGATATTGAGCGCGTTATTCTCGAGGGTCACATTGAAACTTCCGTCCTGCGGGATATCGTTGATGTTGAGCTTCATCTTAGCGAGCATCTTGATACGCGAGATGATAGTCTTGTGCACGTTCTTGGGAAATTTCACGATATCCTGGAGCACGCCGTCGATACGGTAGCGGAGGCGGATCGTCTCTTTATCCGGCTCGATGTGGACGTCGCTGGCCCGCGTCTTGACCGCTCCGGCGAGGATGATGTTGAAGATTTCCGTGGTATTGATCTCGGCGATGCGCTTCTTGAGGTCGATAAGGCCGGTGATACCTTTCTCGAAATCCGTAAGATCTTCGCTCTTGAGAGAGACGCCCTTCTCTTCGAAATTATCTACGACAGTCTTGAAGCGGTATTTTTCCCAGGCTTTCCGGAGACCGGCTTCGGAAACGACTACCAGATTGTAAGCGATGCCCTCCTTCGTCTTGAGGTCATCCAGCAGCTTCACGGTATCGGGATTGTCCGGATCCATGACAGCGATCTGATATTTCTTTCCCACGCGGTAGATGACGGCCGCGCCCGCTTTCATCGCTTTCTCTTCCGGGATGGAATGGACGGTCTCGGGGTCCATCGGAATGACATTGAGATCGACATAAGGAAGCTTGTGGTCGGCGGCGACACGCATGGCTTTCTCTGCCTCGCTCTTCTGGTAGAGCTGCTGCAGGGTATCTTCCTGAACCTTGTCACGGACAAGATTTCTCTCCTCCTGTTCCTTATCTTGCGCGTTTACGACTTGCATATGGTGGATTTAAGAGTTTATGCTTATCTTTATATTAGTTGAAAAGAGGAAAAATGACAACAGAAATCACTTGTGGTCCATGCCGCTTCCGGTTCCTCGCGGCGGCAAAGTCGGAATCGATAAATCAAAAGACACGCCAGAGCGCGTCCTTTGTCTTTTGGGTATATATCTCAGGCTTCCAGGGATAATTTCTCATATCCGAAACGCTTCAGGTCGTTCTCGATGTCCTCATATCTCTTGCCGCACAGCATTCCGCCCGCAATGAATTCTTCCTGGGTCACTTCTACGAGGCAGAACTCTGGCATCGAGAATAGCTCTTTTTCTTCGAGGCTGTCGAACTCGACGTCCACGACTACGAGGCCCGAAAGTCCGCCCTGGAAGATATCGATTTCGGCGACCAGGTCGCCGCATGGATATTCATAGCGGATCTTATGGATTTTTCTCCCCTCTACCGGAGCGAGCGCGGCGTATTCCTCCGCGCTCAAAGTCATGGTCTGTTCTTCCTGAGCCGAAGCGTCGGAAACATCCATCTGTGTCTTTTTGGTGATTTCGTACCGGTCGCCTTTTCTTCGGATCCGCATCTTAGGATGCGGATTCTTGCGCGGAGCGTAAGGGATGTAAGTGTCGTTGATTTCCGTGGCTTCGTACTTTGCGAGGTCCTCCGGCAGATATTTCGCCAGATAGGTCTTCTCGAGCTCGAGCATAGGTTCGGTTCTTAAGATTTAATCCATACGCCTCTTCGGAGGTCTCGCAAAGCCGGCGCGGTCAATTCCAGTTTAGCTTTTTTCTTTTGTGAAAGCAACCGGCGCGTGCCGCCGTCTTTTTCTTTCCGCATGTCTTTCGGCCCGAACGGGTCGCAAGAAGAAAACCGGAGAGTCGGAGGGGGATAGAAGGTGGGGAAAACTCAGGGAAAAGAGGCGAGACGGAAAGTAGGACAGAAGGTCTTGTTCCGAGGCCGAGGCGGCTTCGGAAGAGCCAATCGGGTGTTTCGGATGGAGAATATTGACTTAGATAAGCCATAAAAACCTGCGTGATGGAGGCAATCTCCGCCGGAAAGTTAAGCCTGGTGCGGTTTCAGGCAGGGCATACCGCTTCTCTTGACTTTTCCCTCAAATATGCTAAAATTGACCGTTAAACATCTTTTATTTCCAAATATATGGGATTGAATTCGCAGGAACAGATAAAGGATCAGATCGGAAAGAACGAGGCGATTTTGGTGTGCGTCGGAAAAAATCCCGAAGGCGACGTACTGGGGAGCGCCCTGGCTCTCTACGGCGCGCTCAAGAAGCTTGGTAAGAAAGCGAACATCGTGGGTCCGGACGCGGTGGCGGAAAAATATTCCTTCATGCCGGAAATAGATCTCTTGTCCCACAAGCTGGAAGGCTCGCGGGATTATATATTTTCGCTGGATATTGACAAACGCAATCTTCAACAGCTCCGCTATGAAGTCGAGGATAGCAAGCTTAAGATTTACATCACCGCCAAGAACGGCGAGATCGACAAGGACCGCATCTCTCTGGAATCGGCCCACTTCAATTATGACCTCATCATAGTCCTTGGGGTAAGCGAGCTCGAGGAGCTGGGGAGCGTGTACGACGAGAACTCGGAGCTCTTCTATGATGTGCCGGTAATCAACATCGACAACAATCCTTCTAATGAATATTTCGGCAAAGTAAATCTGGTGGACGTGGCGGCCAGCTCCAAGGCGGAGATCATCTTCAACCTCCTCTCCGAGATCGACGAGAAGCTGATTGACGAGAAGATCGCTACCGACCTCCTTACGGGCGTGATTGCGGCGACAGAAAGCTTCCAGAACAAGAACACTACGCCCAAGGCGTTCATGGCTGCGGCTTCGCTCATCGGTAAAGGAGCGAACAAGCAGGACATCATCCGTTATCTCTACAAGACCAAGTCCGTCTCCATGCTCAAGCTTATGGGCAAGGCGATGGCGGGCCTCAAATATAACAGCCAGTACAAGCTGGCCTGGTCGCTCATCGAGGACGACGGCTTCATCAAAGCGAACTCTGGCGCGAACATCACGGCGGCTGTCAAAGAGCTGTCACAGAGTTCTCCGGAATTCGACCTCTTCTTTTTGCTGTATGTCTCCGATGGAACCTTGAGAGGCATTGTGAATTTTTCCGACCGCCGGGATGTGAGCGGTCTCATGAAGCTTCTGGCTGGAAACCTGGAAGACGGGCAGATTCTCTTTGCGCCCGAGGAGTCCGATATCCTATCCGCGGAGAAGGAAGTCTTGCGCAAGATCAAAGTGTGGTTTGACGATCAGAAACAATAGATACGATTTTCATATGGAGCGGGGCTTTTTTCGGAAGGCTCCGTTTTTTGTCCGCAGTCTTGGCATTTTTGCTTTAAAAAAAGCAAAAAATCATGTATAATGATAAATAAGCGCGCTTTGCTGCAGTCTCCGTGATTCTGATTTTTCGAAACCTCGGCGGCAAGATACGCAATAATATCTATGACCCTATCATGATCCAAGATCTGGCAGTCTTCATCGTTTCTCTGCTTTTTGTCGTGTGGGGAGCTACGCTCGCTACCCGCTATTCGGCGAAACTGGCGGAAAGCTTCAGGCTCTCCAAATATGTAGTCGGCTTTATCGTCGTCGCGTTCATCTCGATCTTGCCGGAGATGCTCATCTCTATCAATTCCGCCCTCATGGGCACTCCCGCTTTCGGCCTAGGTACTCTTCTGGGGTCCAACGTCGCCGACCTTACGCTCATCTTCGCTCTCCTGGTCGTAGGAAGCGGGCGGGAGATAAAGATCGAACGCAAGGTCCTTAGCGACATCCGGATATATCCGCTCTTCCTGCTCATGCCTATCGCGCTGGGATTTGACGGCAGCTACTCCCGTATCGACGGTTCCGTCCTCATTCTTGCCGGAGGCATCTTCTATTACATGATCTATCGTGGAGGCATCGATGTCTCGCCGATCGAGCACGATGGGAAAGACGCTCTCCGGAGCACGCTCGTTCTGCTACTCGCGATGCTCTTCCTTCTCGTCGGTTCGTATTACACCGTGGAATCGGCGACGGCGCTGGCATATGCGCTTGGTATAAATCCTATCCTGATCGGCATGCTAGTCGTAAGCCTGGGAACGACGATGCCGGAGTTCTTCTTCTCATTGAAAGCCTGCCGGAAGAGGGAGGACTGCTTGGCGGTCGGCGATGTTCTGGGGGCGGTGCTGGCGGATGCGACCGTCGTCATCGGCATCCTCGCGTTCCTCACGCCTTTCTCCTTTCCGGTGACGATCATCTACACTACGGGCATATTCATGGTGATCGCTTCCTGCATTCTCCTCATCTTCATGCGCTCCGACCGGACGCTGTCGCAGAAGGAGGCATATCTCCTGCTCATGCTCTGGGTCTGCTATGTGTGCGTGGAATTCACGGTGAATGGATA
>CAZDCJ010000048.1:0-6610 GCA_964503935.1 uncultured Candidatus Saccharibacteria bacterium | reverse complement strand
GACGGATGGGATATCTACAGTCCGGTAAACGGATTTGACGATACCTTATCGACCATGGAAGACGGAAAAGGCTATTGGATCAAGATGACGGCACCGGCGATTCTGACCATAACCGGTAGCGAAATGCCAGCAGAAAGAGCAGGCATACCTCCGATGATACCAACCTACTACATGTATGGAGAGAGATGGAATTTGCTCGGATTCAAGTCTACGGAAAAAATGTCTTCCAAGGATTATATTGCCGGAATGGGCGACGCAGATGTCTTGTATGTCTATAAGGATGGCCAGTTACATTCTTTGACGAGAAATGACAAGATGGAACCGGGTTATGGATATTGGTTCTATACCTATGATTCGGACGGATTCGATATCATTCCTACTAAATAACCGGAGAGAATAAGACGAAATATATGAAAAGAATGGCAAGTTTGATCGCGGCGCTCGCGATGGCACTCACGGTGCCGCTCGCGGCGCTCGCGAATCCTCCGGTGACGCCCGTGATATATCATGGATCTGTCAGGATCGACAGGAACGTTGCGCCGGTAGGAACGAAGATAACGGCTGAGGCCGCGGGGACTGAAGTGGCATCGTCCGGTGTCGATAGTACGGGAAACTATGGATTTGCAATTTCTCAGAGCAAAGTGCCGGTAAGCACCCTCTTGGAGCTCAAAGTAAACGGTAAGGCGGTAGCAGATAGTGGGAAAAATTTCGTGGTGGTGGATGTAGAAAAAAGTTCGATCGTGCAGTATGATCTCGCGATTACGACGAGCAGCAATCCGCCATCTAGCGGAGGTAGTCCGTCTTCTGGTGGGAACGGTGGCAACAATGACGACAAAGATAAGGAAGATGATGAAGATGAGGATGATGATGACCGCGAGGAAGAGCCGAGCGAGGGGATATTCAATCCGGAGGATTTGGATGAAGGAACGGTAAAGGGCGAGACGAGCGTGAATGTGATCGATGGCGACATCATCCAGTGCAAGGATTCCCATGATCCCTTCGCGGTGTATATCGTCAAGATCGTAAACGGCAGGAGATATATCCGCCACATCGTTTCCCTTGAAATCTTCAATTTCTACTCCCATCTCAAATGGGAGAATCTCATCCAGGTGGATGATCTCAAGGAATACACCCTTTCCGGCTGGGTGCGGGTGAATACCGGCGCCAACGGCACGGCAGGCCCGGATGACAAGGTGTGGGAGATTAACGGCGATCAGACCCGCCACCACATAGACATGACGGCGG
This sequence comes from uncultured Candidatus Saccharibacteria bacterium, assembly GCA_964503935.1. GTDB lineage: Bacteria > Patescibacteriota > Minisyncoccia > JAHIHE01 > JAGLIN01 > STD2-77. The sequence goes on along the minus strand of CAZDCJ010000048.1, from coordinate 5,365 downwards.
AGGAATTCCTCCTGCATGGAGGCAGCGAAGACGCCATCTACAATATCAACCAAGGAGAACTCAATCTCTACAAGGTCGGGCCGGCGGTAAAATTGATGTAAGGCAGGTTTCTTAGCAAAGACAGTCCTTCCGATGCGGCAAGGACTGTCTTTTTGTATCTTGGAGTAGCACAATTTATTGCGCGCGCATTTAAAAAACATAATCATCGCGTGGGAGAGCGGCGCAGGTTAAAGCCTGCTACTCCATCCCATAATGTCGTATCTTGGAGTAGCGGAATTTATTCCGCGCGTATCTGCGGGAACGGATTTCCGGATACGTTCCTTTTAGGTTTTATTCCAGGAAAGACGTTTTTAGGCAGAGATAAAGGATGGAGAGGCTTAGAATCTCAGGGAGCAGGTTCGGAAACCTGCTCCCGCATTGATTTTTGAAGGGCTGTCCTTTTTGCGGGTAAAAAAAGCGCCTCTTAGAGAATGGCGCTTAATATCTGCTCGTTGTGCAGATAGAACATGATGGCGCCCGCGATTGCGGACAACTGGGCGGTATTATAGAAGATATGGTCATGAAGAGATCTCTTTTCTATAATGCCCCTATATATGAATATTGTCGTAAAATTCGTCACACCGTATGCTAATGTGAGGGTCGCTAGTAGGCCTATGTTCGCCTCATTGAGCCTGATGAGACCTATCGGCAGGTTGATTATAAGGATGCCGATGATTGCTATTGTCAGGCCTACGCGGCGATCTAGCAGGAACCTAGTGAACGGACCTTCTTCCTCTCTGTCTTTTGTTTCCATATTCACCCACTCTTTTGTTTCCATAATTTTTCCGGGGATTTCTGGCTTATTATCCCCGGTCCATTTTTGTAATATAAGCATAAAATCAGACAAAAGTCAATGGGAGCGCCATTCCGCTTCGGCAAGTGCGGATGTCGGGATTCTGGTCCCGATATCCGCGCAGGATCATCCATGCTCCGGGGTATTGACAAATCAGAAATCGCGAGTATAATGGGAAGATAGTTTTAATAAAAGCTAGGTAAAGCGAAACGATAAACGGAATTGATTTCGACAGAAAGAAAGTACTCCAGGAACGGACGCAAGGATGAAGCTATGGCCGGAGCCCGCGTGGGCCTGACGCCGCAAATTCCATCAGTAACCACAGATAGGATAGACAAGAAGCAAGGATCAATGCCAGGTATCGTTTTTTTAATTACAAAGCAAAGAATATGGAAACTAAAGGAAAAAAACTCCTAGTCTGGGAGGGCAGGAACTTTTTAGGATCAAGTACGGTAAGTATGTCGCTTTTTCAGCGGCTTTTTTGATTTCCGGAAAGACATCTTAAGAAGGGACTTACAGGAGAGTTTTCCAAAAACAAAAGACGAGACGGTCCGGAACCCCGGGCCGTTTTTCGTCGTCCGTACGGCCGATATCCTATTTGACAAACGGTCGGGGTGTTATACTATGAAAGCAAAGGTATCATATAACATCCAATCATCAAACATATGAAAAGAATATCAGGCCTCGTGGTCATTGCGGCAGTGCTTTTTGCGGCGGTAGGAGCGCCGTTGGTCACTTCGGCGAGGATAGTCAGGATAAGCCGTATCGAGATATCGGGTATGGTAAATGTAAATGGGGCCGTAGCTCCGGATGATACCTCGATATCGGTAATAAAGAGCGGTATCGAGATCGCTGATTGCCGCGTAGGAGAAGGTGGAAAATTCTCTACCTCGATCGATTCCGCCGAGGCCAAGGCGGGAGACGATGTGATCTTCAAGGTGGGTGGCATCACCGCCGGGACGTTCTCGCTCGTAAACGGCGGGGTATATGATCTTGCCGTGACCGGAACGGTCAAGGGAGTATCCGATACGGTCGTCCAAGACGGCGACATCATCCAGTGCAAAGGCTCCCATGATCCCTTCGCGGTATATATCGTGAAGATCGCGAATGGCAAGAGATATATCCGCCACATCGTCTCCCTTGAAATCTTCAATTTCTACTCCCATCTCAAATGGGAGAATCTCATCCAGGTGGATGATCTGAAAGAATACACCCTTTCCGGCTGGGTGCGGGTAAACACCGGAGCAAATGGCAATCCGGGCCCCCACGACAAAGTCTGGGAAGTAAACGGAGATCAGACCCGGCACCACATCGACATGACGGCCGAAGAATTCCTTCTCCATGGCGGATCCGAGGACGCCATCTATCCCATAAACCAAGGAGAACTCAATCTCTACAAGATGGGTCCGGCAGTGAAATTGAAGTAAATTTGTACGGAGGTCTGACCTTTCAGATGCTTAAGGTCAGACCTCCTCAGGAAGCAAGGACAGTCCTTTGATTCGGCAAGGACTGTCCTTTTGTATCTTGGAGTAGCGGAATTTATTCCGCGCGCATTTAAGGATCCGCTCTTTAGTCCTAAAATGCCACACACCCCGGCCTTCCATGCCACCCCTCTCGAGAGGGGAATTAACACGCTTTTGCATGGCACTTATCTTGTGTCATCCCCGTGAAGTCGGGGATCCAAGACTTGTCATTTCGAACCCTGATAGTCATCAGGATAAACTCCGCGGAGCGGAGAGAGAAATCTATAGATCTCTCAGTCGTACCTCCTTCGAGATGACAAATCGAGGGGTATGGGATGACAAAAGAGTTTCGTTCCCATACCCGCTCTGGGTATGAGCGACGCATGTCATCCCCGCACCCGCCTCCGCGAGTATAAACTCCGGCGGGAATCAGGCATTTGTCATTTCGAACGAAGAGAGAAATCCGGGAATTGTACGAAGCAAAAAAGAGTATTAAATCCTGAAAATAGAGCTTTTCCCAAGGTGCGTGCATTTCCCGGATCCCTCAGGCGAGTACGCCTTTCGGGATGACAATAATCGCTTATTCCCGCTCGCCCCCCCGATCTTGGCCTCAGGTAAACTCGGAGTACCGCCTCGCAATGACAAGGCGAATACGCCCGGTCGGGAGTAAAGACAGTCTTTGTCTTCCATGCATAAGGAATGCGAAATGGGAAAAAGTCAAGAGATGCCGCCTGAGTGCTATTGCTAAAGCGGGTTTCTGTACTATAATTGGGACAGAGGGGTATGAAGATATCTTACTTTACAAGCAATTAAACGTACAATATTGATGACAAAGATCAAGAAAGCTATCATTCCCGTAGCGGGATTCGGAACGAGATTCTTGCCTGCAACCAAGGCTCAACCCAAAGAAATGCTGCCGATCGTGGATAAGCCGATAATCCAATATCTGGTAGAAGAGGCTGTGGCGGCGGGTATCGAGGAGATCGTCTTTGTGACCGGACGCGGCAAACGCGCCATCGAGGACCATTTTGACTCATCTTTCGAGCTGGAACACAATCTGGTGGAAAAGAACAAGCTCGACCGGCTGCAGGCCATCTACAACATATCGAATATGGCCAAATTCAGCTTCGTGCGGCAGCCTAAGCCGTGCGGCGACGGAGACGCGCTCATACGGGCCCGTCATCTCATCGGAAACGAGCCGTGTGCGGTGCTTTTCGGCGACGATATCGTGGACTCGGAGAAGCCCTGCATCGGGCAGCTCATCGACGTCTTTTACAAATATGAAAGCCCGGTCCTGGCCATGATGCAGGTGCCGAAGGAGGAAGTGTCCAGTTTTGGCGTAGTAGACGGCGTGAAGGTGAACGGCCGGATCTACGAAATAAAGAACCTGGTGGAGAAGCCAAAGATGGAGGAAGCCCCTTCGAATCTCATTATCGTGGGCAAATATGTGATTACCCCGGCAGTATTCGACGAATTGGAAAAAGTGGTTCCGGGCAAAGACGGCGAAATCCGCCTGGCGGACGCGCTTTCTGCCATGCTTAGCAAAAAAGCGATCTATGGCTACGAATTCGAAGGCCAGCGCTACGATTGTGGCAGCAAGCTCGGGTTCCTGGAAGCGACCGTAGATTATGCACTCAAGCATCCGGAGGTCAAAGATGCTTTCAGAGAATTCCTTAAAAGCAAAGAATTATAACAACCCAGTCTCAAACGGAGGGAAATCATATATCGGACTTGATAATTATGATCAAAGTGTTATGACATGAAGGTTGAAACTAAGGTACACTACTCGCAGGATGACTACGTAGTGTATTTTTAAGTCTTAAGTTGCCTAATTTTCTCCGAATAAAGTATGAGAATCGCTATATACGCCGATGAAATGGCGAAGCATGGCGGCTCGGGCGTAAAGAATTATTCCATCGAAATCGTGAAAGGACTACTCCGTATAGATGACAAGAACGAATATACGCTCTATAGCCATGAAGATATCAAGGATCAGATAGCTCCGTATGAAGCCAAGGTGGTTTGCAAGTGGCCGAAGGTCCGGAAGTGGATGTTTCTCGTATTCGCGCCGCTGGTCAAGAATGATCAGCCGGACGTGATCTTCATGCCTGTCCAGACTTTTCCGTTCCTGCTCGTTCCCCGCAAAAGGCCGAAAGTCGTGGTGACAGTCCACGATGTGGCTTTCCTATTCTTTCCGCACCATTTCAATTTCTGGAAGAGGCAGTTTCTCAAATTCAATACCCGCCGCTCGGTAAGACTGGCTGATAGGGTGATAGCGCCTTCGGAAGCCACCAAGCGGGACCTTGTGCGCTTCTACAGAATTCCGGAATGCAAGATCAAAGTCGTCTATCATGGCGTCTCGGAGGATCTCCCGGGATTGGCTCAGAATAACGATCCTCGCATAATCGGGCTGACGAAAGGTTGCCCATATATACTTTTCGTGGGGGCGATCCAGCCTCGCAAGAATATCGTCCGGCTGGTGAAAGCCTTCGATATGCTCAAAAAGACGGGTAAATACGAGCATAAGCTGATTATCTGCGGCGGAAAAGGCTGGCTTTATTGGAAGATATTCGATTCGATCCAGCACAGCGCTTTTTCTGACGACGTTATCGTCGTGGGGGGTGCGGAGAATGATCTCTTAGCCAGCCTATACGCGGGGGCGTGCCTTCTGGTGATGCCTTCGCTCTATGAGGGCTTCGGCCTGCCGGTCCTGGAAGCGATGAGCTTCGGGGTGCCGGTAATTTGCGCGGATAATTCGGCGCTTGCGGAAATCGCGGACGGCGCGGCACTCCTCTTTGACGGATATAGCACGACCCAGATCTACCGGAGAATGGAAAGGGTTCTCGGGAACCGGAAGGTGCGGGAGGAGCTCTCGGTAAAAGGACTCCTGCGCGTGAAGGAATTCGGCTGGGATAAGGCAGCCCGGGAAACGCTGGAAGTGATGGAAAGAGTGGCAAGATAGAGCAAAAGATAGGAAACGGCCCTCTGTGGCTGTTTTTTCGTCACGAACTCCGATGCGGTTCCCTCGATAAAGTAAATTTGGAAAGAAACGGTTTTTATTACCCTTCTC
>CAZDCJ010000047.1:0-6682 GCA_964503935.1 uncultured Candidatus Saccharibacteria bacterium | reverse complement strand
TTACTCCCCATGAGAAATATCTAGAAAGTGTTACCATTGACTGTTAACTGTACATGATTCCTCCTCGCCAATTAAAAACGACCATTCCCGGCCGTTTTCAACATAATTCCAAAGTTTATTCCACAAAATCCTCCAATTTCACCGACACGATCTTGCTGACCCCGTCGTCCTGCATGGTCACCCCATAGAGGACGTCCGCCTGGTTCATCATCTCGCGGTTATGAGTGATAATGACGAACTGGGTGCGGTCGGCAATCTCCTTGATGATGCGGGACAAGCGGAAAGAATTGGCCTCGTCGAGCGCCGCATCAATCTCGTCCAGCACCGAAAATGGCGGCGGATTGTGCGCGATAATGGCGAAAAGGATAGCGATTGACGTGAGTGCCCTCTCCCCTCCCGAGAGCATGTTGAGGCTCCCGATCTTCTTTCCCGGCGGAATGGCACTTACCTCGATGCCGGCAATCTTCGGCTTCCCCGTCTTCGGCGCCTCTTCCTTTTCCGCATTTTCTCCTTCACCCTGAGTCTCGCCCTCGTTCTCCGCAGCCTCCGCCTCGTACTTGATAGAAAGGGTGGCCTTGCCGCCTCCGAAGATTATCTTGAAGTACCGGTCGAATTCCTCGTTGATACTCTTGAAGGATGTCCGGAATAGCTTATCTACTTTCTCGTCGAGCTCGGCGATTACCTCCTTAAGCGACTCAGAGGCTCCTTCAAGGTCCTTGGCCTGGCCGGACAGGAACTCGAATCGCTGCGCCGTCTCCTTGTATTCGTCCATAATGAGCGGATCAATGCCTCCGATCTGTTCCAGCTGGCTCTTCAAGCGCCGGATCTTGAGCTCGGCGCCTTCGCGGTTGAAATATCCCTGCTCTTCCTTTATATCGATATCCTGATTATTCCTCATCTTTTCCAGAATCGGCGCGTCTTCTCCGATATCCTGTCTGATTTCATTCAAAAGGTCTTCTTTGCGTACCTCGAATTTCGCCACTTCGATATTGATGCGGTTGAGATTATCCTTGAAACGGTTAATCTCATCTTGCCGCACGACCAGCTCCTTTTCCAGCCGGAAGAATGTCTGGCGCTTCTCCTGCTCGCTCCGATTGAGATCCGCGATTTCATTCCTTACGGCCTCATAATCGACGCGGATTTTCTCCGTCTTACCGGATATCTCTTCTCTCATTTTCTCCAGGCTCCGAAGCTCCGTATCATCATACGCATCTTCTCCCTTGAGGCACACCCTGCCCTCTTGGATCTCGGCATAGAGCGCATCGATATCCTTCTTTACTTCGCTCGTCTCTTTCTTTATCGCTTCCAATCCGGACACTTCTTTTATATCCATGATTTTCCGCACGAACGCATCGTAAGAACCGACGATCGTGGCGATCTTCTCTTTGACATATCCCAGATTGATAGGCCTCCATTCCGGCTGCTTAGCCTTCTCCATCTTCTCCCGCTCGACCTCGATCTTCCCCTCCAGGATGGATATCTCCCGCTGGAAATCATTAAGCTCCTGCTGGAGCGCGTTGGATTTCTGTTGAAGCTCTTCAAATCCTTCGTCGTAAGACTCATTATCTACCCGATTTTCCGAAAGCTCGCTCCGGATCCTTTCCACCTCGACGCTATTCTCCTCTATCTTTCCCGATAGCATCGTCTCGTCCTTCTTGTATCCGGCGTTGCTACGGATAAGGTCCTGCCACACATGGTCGAAATAGCTTTTCTGCTCGCGCTTGAGTTCCTCTTCCACCTCTCCGCGCTTTTCGGCCTTAGTAGCCTGCCTCTTGAGAAGATTGAGATGCGGCTCAATCTCGATAAGAAGCTCCGTCACGCGGTCCAGATTCTTCTTGGTCGCTTCCAGCTTCCTGGTGGTCTGTTCTTTCTTGATCTGGAATTTGCGCACCCCCGTCGCTTCCTCGAAGATCACCATCCTTTCCGCCGGACTCGCCACGAGGATCGAATCGGCCATACCCTGATTGATGACGCAATATCCTCTCTGGCTGATGCCGCTGCGCGCCAGGAGATCGATGATATCCGTAAGGCGCACCTTGTCTTTGTTGATAAGATACTCGCCTTCGCCATTGCGGAAAAGTTTGCGCGTAAGCACTACCTCGTCCGCATCGAGCGGCATCTTCCGGTCGCGATTATCAAAAACAAGCGAAGCGGCAGCCGCGCTCATCTTCGCTTTCTTATCTGATCCATTAAAAATAATATCCTCGCTCTTCTTCCCTCGGAGGCTCTTCATGCTCTGTTCGCCCAGCACCCACTTGATCGCATCCGCAACATTGGACTTGCCCGACCCGTTCGGTCCGACCACAGAAGTCACGTTATGCGGAAAATCCAGCACCGTCCTGTTGGCGAAAGATTTGAACCCCGAGATTTCCAGCCTCTTCAGATACATGGGATTTGATTAAGATATTTTATAGCTGATCCGTCAGTACATCATTACCGACGCCGGAAGAAGCGTCGCGCATAAGAGAACGATAGCCGTCATCCAGATTACTTCATAATATACTACAGAGATAGCTGCCTTCCATCCCCGATTTGCAGCAAAGGACATGGCAAGGACGAACACCATCAGGCCATAGGAGAGCAGCGTTACGAGCATTACGAGTCCGAAAGTGAATTCTGTGCCATCGGCAATCTGGAAAAACCACGGCATGAGACACGAGAATACCATGACTCCTGCCGTCGCGGCCAGGCCAGCACCGTAAGGTTCCGCAAAAAATCTCTTCAGAGTAGGAAACTTTGATCCTTTCGCCGATGCAAAGATACTTCTCGTATTACATTAGCCTATTGGCTTGCAAACTTCATGACTAGAAGCCATAGACTCCGCACCTTCGTCATCTCGAAAGCCTTTAGGTTTGAGATATCTGGGAATCGAATCGGCAATCATATCCATATCTTATTCATTAGCCCATAAATTTCTCGCCCCTGGCTCGAAATGACAATATGAAAAAACCGAAATGACATAGGGCTTATTGGCTCAGCTCGTCATCGGAATATACGAAAGCCAGATCCACCTTCTCGTATGAGAATATCTCGCCGTCTTTGAAGAATCTCGCGACTTCCGCCTTGGCGTTCTCAACCGAGTCCGATGCGTGCACAACATTCGTCTGGATGCTCATGCTGAGGTCTCCGCGGATGCTGCCTGCGTCCGCCGCCCGTCCCTTCGTCGGACCGACGATGATCCTCACGGCTTCGACGGCGTCGACTCCTTCCAATACCATTGCCACGACCGGCGTGCTCTTCATAAATTCCTTGATCTTCGGGAAAAACGGCTTCCCGATCAAATGCGAATAATGTTCATCCAAGACAACATCCTCCAATTCCATCATCTTGAGTCCTAATATCTTCAGGCCTTTCCTTTCGAATCTGCCGATAATCTCGCCCAGAAGGCTTCTCTGTACCGCATCCGGTTTGATAAGGACCAATGTTCGTTCCATCATACTTTTTAGCTTTATTTATTACTTTTTAGACATTCAAATTCTAGCAGAAAGGCGGGTAAAAGTAAATACAGCCATGGAGGTGATACAGGACACCGAATACCGCAAATGGTCAATTTCACTTGAATTCTATGCTCCCCGCCTCGTCTGTCCGATATATTTCTATATTCATATTACGAAGCCTGGTCAGGACCTCATCGGTGGGATGTCCGTAAGAATTCTCCCCCACAGAGATGACCGCCTTTTCCGGAGATACTGCCATCAGGAACTCTGCGGAAGTCGCGCTCTTGCTACCATGATGCGACACTTTGAGCACATCCGCTCGGAGGTCGAGATTGCTCTGTACGAGCGCCTTTTCTACCGAACTTTCCGTATCTCCCGTCAGGAGATAAGTCCTTCCCTCTACGGAAGCTTTCAGCACCAAGGAAGCCTCGTTGGCATTATCGTATTCCTGTCCGGATATTTCCGTGAAAGGATAGATGACAACGAGCTTAGTATCCTCCCCCATGATTATCTCCTGTCCCAGCTTGGCAGAGATTACGGTACTATTCTCGGCACTGATCCGGCTTTCCCATTCCTCGCAGATGTCCTTCTCGCACTCAATACCCGACTCGAGTATCTCCCCGACCTCATAATATTCAAGTACTTTCAAGAGACCCCCCAGATGATCCTCGTCCGGGTGAGTCGTGACGACAAATTCCACCTTCCTGTCTCCTAGCGGCATGGATTCTCCCAGCCGATTCAAGATATCCTGGCCGTCTCCGCCGTCGATAAGGATCTGCGACCACCCCTCCTGGATAAGTATCGCATCCCCCTGCCCTACATCGAAGAATATCACCTCCGCCTGGACTTCTTCTGTCCGATTGCCCTTGACCTCGCCTTCTCTTTTCTTGTCCGCATAGATGCTCGCGACCAGAAGGATGATGAATATCAACAGGATATAGGATAATCTCTTATTCTTTGGCATATGCTTGATTTAGAATCTTATCATTCCCCAATCTGTCCGCGAGAGGATATCAACCACCTCGATCTCATACATTGTCAGAAAATATATCGGAAAAGCGATCACCTTCGCCAGGAAAATATTTACGAAACTCGCGCCGATGACCAGGAATCCTCCAATCATGACGATCGGTACGGTCGGAAGGATAAGGATATTGGCGATGAATGAAAGGAGCGAAAACTGTCCGAAATTGAGAAGGAGTATCGGGAAGACCGCTACTTGTGCCGCAAGCGTCGTAAGCAGTATGCCTTTTACTCCCGCAAGCTTCGGCAATTTCCCGCATCTCTTCTCAAGGATCGGTAGTATCGCTACCAGACCGAATGTCGCGAGAAATGACAGCTGGAAACCGATATCTCCCGCAAGGATATAAGGATTCGCAAGAATCATTACTGCCGCCGAGAAGATCAGTATCCTAAAGGCATTTCCACCTCGTCCGATCTGCGTCGCGAACAGGAATACGCCTGCCATGATAGCCGACCGTATAGCGGAAGATTGCGAACCGCTCAGGATTACGAAACAGAAGATGCCGAGCAGGACCAGATAGAAGCGCCTTATGCGCCCTACGCCGAGATGTTGCAATAAGAAAATGAGGATTGCGGCCACGATTACCATGTGATAACCGGAAACGGCGATCACATGACTCGTACCGGTCTTATTGAATTCCTCCATGACCTCTTCGGTTTCCTCTGATTTCGTACCCAGCGTCATCGCGCTTACGATATTGCCCGCCGGAGACGGAAGAATGCGCCCGATATTCTCGTCCGCCCTGCTGCGGATCGAATATATGAGACCATAAAATCCGCCTGAGCTTCCGGTCTTTGTGATAGAGGGGTAGTAAGATATTAGATAAATTCCTTTTCCCCGGAGATACCCGCGATAATCAAACTCTTCGAAACTTTCCGGAAGGGACGGCTTGCCCGTCAGGATAACCCTATCGCCATAAGAATAGTCTATATAAGGATCAGTATACACCAATACTCTGCCTTTGAAAGAACCGTCGCCGCGAGGTTCTAGAATTATCTTCTGCTTTCCGTCTTTCAGCTCCGGAATCCCCGCAACCACGCACTCCATTTCTGTCTCTTTGCCACTCAAAGCAGCGAGTTCCTCGTCGGTCGGAATTCCTTTTTCGGCGAAACTATATCTGGCAAAGCCGATTGCGAGGAAAAGGACGATTATGGATGATATCCGCCATTTTCCTTCCTCTGATAAAAAAATCAGCGCGAGTATAAGCCCCGCCAGAAGGAATGTCGCCCAAAGTTGCACCGCGAAATAAGGAGACAGGAATATTCCGAGAATAAACGCGGATTCCCCCGCGAGGAATATCTTATCCCTAGTCATCTACTTCGATGACTTTCTTATTCGAAGTCTCCCCCTTCACGATCCTTATCCTGCTCTTCGGCTTTCCCATAGCTTCCGCAAGAAGGCTTATGACTTCCTTGTTCGCCTTCCCGTCTACCGGCACCGCCTTTGTATAGACTCTGACTTCCGGCATGTCCTGGTCTTTGCGGACAAAATCCAAGCCCAGCCTCGAAAGCTTCTCAAGTCCCACGACTTCGTTCCTGGAAGACCTCGTTATGACTTTGCAATTGAATTTCATAGGTTTATATTAAGAACCTATAGGAATTATAACATTATTCCGAGGAATGATACATGTCTTGTCATTGCAAGATTGAGCGGTAGCGAAAGCGTAGCAATCTCATCGGCAACCAGCCTTTTTGATTCTTATCAAACACACCCCGCCGGGAGTTTACCCTGGACTTGATCCGGGAACACTCCTCTCTAGAAGGAAACCATTCTTCTCCTCTGGTAATGTGATACTATTTTACCCCCTCTCCTACCGGAAGAAGGTCGGGGCGAGGGGGGGGGTAAGAGTCAACCCTCATTTTATCACATCTACCCGCGGACACTGCGTCCGCAGCTTTACTGCGATTTCCTCCAGCACTTCATCGCCATACGGATCCATCTTCTCAAATTCCTTATCAAGGCATTTTTGCGGCCTGAAGGCCTGTACGCCATAGCGATACAGACGAGACAAGATATTCTCCCCCTCTATCCCCAATTTCCGGATAATCTCATCGAAATCCTCCACCGTCACCACTCTCGGCGCGACCGTGGTCCGGAGTTCCAGCGGCACTCCGCCCCCGATTATCAGCCGGAGACTCCGTATCACCTCTTCTGGTCCGCCCTGCGGCGCTTTTACCATATGATATTTGGAAAAAGCCGTCTTGATATCGATAGCGAAATA
>CAZDCJ010000046.1:0-6882 GCA_964503935.1 uncultured Candidatus Saccharibacteria bacterium | reverse complement strand
ACGCCTCCGTGAAAATTAGTTATAGATGTAAACGCAATCATCACGATCGCACTCGACATGATCGATACTTCCGGCATTTCCGGTTCCGGGATAGATTTTCAGCATATACCCGTCCACGCTATTGCAATTCCTTATTATCTCGATCGACCCGATGTTATCACCCGTTGGATATTTGTCGTTCACGTCCGGGTTGCATATATTTCCACCAAGAGTATCCAATAGCAATCCCATATCGCCTGTACAGCATACTCCGGCGGATTTTTGGATGGCTTTCGCCGTGGTCTGAAAGGATACATCCCTAGCCCTCCTCCTTTGCCCGTTGACGGAAGTCAAGACTACCGTAGAGAGAAGCGCGATGATAGAAGTGACCAATAGCAATTCGATGAGAGTAAAACCCCTCTGCGAAGAAAGCATATGATGGGCTTAATGGATTATGTATTTATTATATCATAATTATGCAAAAAATGGAATCTCATGCTGAATGCAATATAAAAACGGATAGGAAGACTATCCGCTTTTAAAAGATCAAATTACCATCTGATAAGTAGAATTAACATCCGGTAAAGGTACACTTCGTTTCCGTACAATTACTTGAAGTACAATTACCATTGAAGCCACTACTCGGTGGGGTAATAGTAATGCTGAAAGCTCCAGCGTCGCACCCGGTCGTTCCGTAATCGAATGAACCGACTGTTCCAGTAGTTACAGTCACATTTCCTATACCGCTATCTGGATAAGTTCCTCCCGTTCCATCAGCACAAATCACATCTCCGGCGGCAACCGACGTATCCAATCCCAAAGTCGTATCACAGCAGATGACTGCCGTAGATTGGATACTCGCGACCGAGGCCTTGAAAGACGCGTCAGCAGCTTTCTTCCTGGCGCCATTAAGGGAGGTCATAGCGATGGTTGACAAGATACCGATAATTGCGATAACCACCAAGAGCTCGATAAGCGTAAAACCTTTAGAGTTATTCATTTTCACTTTTCTTCACCTCCCTTCAATTATTATTTTAATTGATTAATCTATTTCTAAATGAATCTTGGAATTCACAATCCAATTATATCATATCTCTTTTAAAAACAAAATAGCCTGATTGCCGATTCCGGCAGCGATCCGTATTTTCTATCCGCATCCGCCTACGATCATATTCTAGCACACATCCGGCAAGAATGAAACGGACAGATAGGGAAACTATCCATTTCGAAAGACCGTTTCTCCGGCTGATAAGTCTCTACCCCTTCCTGGAATTTCAAAGTCAGATATTCCCGCCTATCACTCTCTTACTTCCGAAGTAGCATCTTGAGATCGTTGGCATTGGTCGAATAAGTGATAGCATCCTCGATCGAAATCTCGCCCGCCTTGACCATTTTCGAGAGAGAGCTATTCAGGGAAACCATCCCCTCATCGGCGCTGGTATTGATTACCAACTCAAGTTGATGTACCTTGTTCTCACGGATAAGGTTCCTGACCGCGGAATTCGCCTTCATGATCTCTACCGCCGGGATACGGCCTCCTCCCACGCGCGGGATGAGTCTTTGCGAGATGACGCCCAAGAGATTTCCGGATAGCTGCGCCCGAATCTGGTTCTGCTGGCTGGCAGGAAAGCTGTCGATGATACGATCGATAGTCTGCGCCGCGCTGTTAGTGTGGAGCGTGGCGAACACCAGGTGTCCGGTCTCAGCCGCCGTAATCGCCATGCTGATCGTCTCCCAGTCGCGGAGCTCGCCCACCAGGATGACATCCGCGTCCTCGCGGAAGAGGGCCCGGAGCGCATTGCTGAAAGACTTGGTATCCGTCCCTACTTCCCGCTGATCGATCATGCAGCGGTTCTGGGTATAGACATATTCGATAGGATCCTCGATGGTGATGATGTGCTTGTATTTCTCCATATTGATCCGATCGATGAGAGCCGCGAGCGTAGTGGATTTTCCATGTCCTGACGGCCCGGTCACCAGTACGAATCCCTGCGCTGACTTCGTGAAATCATAGAGGCTGCTGGGCATATTGAGCTCCTCCAGCGTCCTGATACGCGAAGAGATGAGACGGAAGGATGCCCCCACGGTCCCCCTCTGGAAAAAAGCATTTACACGGAACCGGGTCCTGCCTTCCAGTTCATAAGACATATCAAGCTCCTGATCCCTCAGGAACGCTTCCTGCCTCTCCGGAGTCAATATCGAAGTAATCAACTCATAAGTATCCTTTGCCGAGAGGATCTCTTTCTTGTCGAGCGGAACCAATCTTCCGTCGATCCTTATAGTCGGATATCTGCCCACCGAAAGGTGCAGATCAGAACCCCCCTCTTCCGCAGTGATTGCCAAGAGGCTTTCCATTTCTTGTTTGGAATCAATGCCTGACATAGCTTATTTTTTATTTGTTTAAAAATTCCTTCACCTTCTCCACCACTTCAAGCGGAGTAAAATGCGCTTTGATTATGTAATCCTTCGCTCCTAGCTTTAACCCTCTCTCTACACTGTCTCGCTGCCCCAGATTGGTCAGCATCACTACGGGAACGCCCTGCGTCGCGGGCTGCTGCTTAAGATTTTGCAAAACGGTAAATCCATCCATTTTCGGCATTACGATATCCAGCAATATCAGATCTGGATGCCATTTGCCGGCCTCCTCTAGCCCCTGGATCCCATCGGGTGCTACATTAACGTCGAACCCCTCCGATTCCAATTTGATCTTATACATATCGGAAATGAAAGAATCATCCTCGATAATCAAGATCTTGCTAGCATTCTGTACAGGCATATTTATGAACTTACGGATTAAGACTAAAATCTTATTCTTCAGTAACCCGCAAAATCTCCTCTATGGTAGTCAGTCCTTGCAACGCTTTCACGATTCCGTCCTGCTTCATCGTGACCATCCCCTGCTTCCTAGCTTCCTTTTCTATCTCGCTATCGGTGATACTTGCATGTATTATCTTTTCCATTTCCGGCGTCATGGCGAGCATCTCGTAGATGCCTAACCGCCCGATCGAACCGGTATTCTTACACTCCTTGCATCCTTTTCCGCGATAGAATCTCATTCCGTTGGTAAGGTCCAAATCTACTTTGTGTTCAAGCGGTATCCTTGCGAGTTCGGCTTCTACTTCCACTATCGTCTCTGCCGATATATCTATTTCTTCTTTACAATAAGGGCATATCCTCCGTACGAGCCTCTGCGCGACGGCGATATTGAGCGCCGAGCCGATAAGGAACGGCTCTATGCCCATATCCACCAAGCGAGGTATGACTCCTACGCAATTATTAGTGTGCAGAGTGGAAAGCACCAGATGTCCGGTAAGCGCCGCATGCATCGCGAGCGACGCCGTTTCCTTGTCCCGGACCTCTCCCACCATTATGATATCCGGGTCCTGGCGTAATATCGACCGGAGCCCGGAAGCGAACGTATACCCTATCTCCGGCTTCACCTGGCTCTGGTTCACCCCCGTAAGATAATATTCCACAGGATCCTCGAGAGTCACTATATTCACCCCTTCGGCATTCAGGATCTTGAGGATCGCGTACAGGGTGGTGGATTTTCCCGAACCGGTGGGCCCGGTAATGAGGATGATTCCGAACGGCTTCTCTATGTTTTCTTTGAGTATCTCTAGCACTCTCGACCTGATGCCGAGGGACTCGAGATTGGCTATCTCATTTGTGGTATCCAGGATACGCATCACTACTTTCTCGCCATTTACGATAGGAAAGGTAGAAATACGCAAATCCACGCTCTTGGAAATCTTTCCTTTCTCCGCGAGACTGAAACGGAAACGTCCGTCCTGCGGCTTCCTGGTCTCGTCTATCTTAAGATTGGAAAGGATCTTGATCCTGGAAACGACTGCCGGCCCCAATTTCTTGGGAAGGATGAGGCTGTCATGTAAGAGACCGTCTAACCTATACCTCACACGCAAATCTTTCTCTGTCGGCTCGATATGGATATCGCTCGCCTTTCCTTCCACCGCATGCGAGATTATGATGTCCACTACCTTGCTGATCGGCGCCTCTTCGGTGATGCGGTCGTTCTCCATCTGCACATTGCCTTCTTCCTTGCGTACGTCCTCGATCCGGTCGTCTACGTTCTTCAGGACGTCCGTAAGCTCATCTCCGAAATTCTTATGCTGCTTGATGACCGTATCGAAGCTTCCTTGGGAAATGAGATGTATCTGGGTATTTATACCATGCCGTACAGATATGAATTTGAGAGCATCCAGCGCTTCCTGATCATTAGGATTGACCATGCCGATCTTAAGCAGGCTCCCGTCGAACTCGAACGGTAATATCTTATAGAAGGCTATGGCCTTGTCCGGTATCGCCGCGAAGACCGAACTCTCGATGACCTTTTCCTTCAGAGAGACGTAGGGTATCTTCAGATAATCGGCTTTGATCTTAGTGACTTCTTCTTCCTTGAAGAATTTCTTGTTCAATAAGACATCAAAGATATTAACAGAGCTTTTCTTTGCTTCTTCGTATGCGATGCCTAGGTTTTCTTTCTTATCCGCGGCACAGGAAAGCAAGAATTCGTAAGCCCTGTCTAATTCTTGGATATCCATAAGGATTCTTTATAGAAAAATGAAATTACTCCGCCTCTGTCCATGAGAGCTTTCTCCTCAGGCCTTCTTCTCGAAACTGTAAAGCGCGAGCCCGACTGCCACTGCGTATGAAGACGAAATAGCCTCTAACTTGTCCGTAAGCAGACTATCGTAGGATATGTTCTGGAAAGGATTACCGATCTCCACGGACAGATTCATCTCTTCGGCCAGGAAATCCTGGAGGCCGGGCATCCGCGAGGATCCGCCGGTCAGGACGATACCGTCTATACGCTTCCCGTTAGTCTGGAGATAGAACTGCTGGTTCTTCTTAGCCTCGGAAATGATGATGCTCAGGATCGGCATGAGTATGTCCGCCAGCTTCTTGTCTGACGGCGAATTCAGCCCGGACTCCTTCTTGAGGATATTCGCCCTTTCTTCATTCACTCCGAAACAGTTACTGATGACCTTGGTGAATTCTTCTCCGCCCACCGTAGAAATACTGTGGCTTTCCGTGACCGAACCGTCATCGACGATAGTAATTCCCGTCATCTTGTAGCCTATGTCTATGATCATATAGACCCCCTCGCGGTGCCCGACCAGCGACCGAGCCAGAGAGAAAGACTCTGTTTCCAAGGAAACCAGGTCGAGACTGAAGGCATTGGCAATCTGCAGATACTTCGCGGAAATCTCCTTCGGTATCGCGATCAAGAGGACCCGGGTCTTCTCATCGCTCCCGCCCTGATACGTTCCTGCCGCGCTGATTTCCAGGCCTTTTCCCTTGGCTTTCGCATCTTGCGAATTACGGTCATTGGAGATGATGCTCCAGCCGAAAACCACCTCGTCCATCGGGATGGGTATATATTTGGGAGCTTCATAATTGACCGCGGTCTCCAGCTGATCCTTCGGCATCCGCGGGAAAGTGACGATGGAGGTGAAAGTCGAAGAAGCCGGTACCGACATCGCGACCTTGTGATTCGCCACTTCTGCCGTATTCAGTATGGTCTTCATGCTCTCGATCGTATCCTTGTCCAAGGACTGGATATCCTTCTTGACCACCGTCCCGTCTGGGTTTATCCGCTTGCCCGCTTCCAGCGAGACATAGTTGCGAAGAGCCACCTGCCCGCCTTCCCAAGCGAGCTCAACGACCCTGATACCGGTTGTTCCCAAATCTATCCCGAAGAAAGAAGAGGAGTTATTGCCTAGTAATGAAAACATTTCGGTTCGTTTATTTGATTATTCGCCCTTGACCTGGATCTTGGTCGCGGAATTCTTCTCGACTTTCGGCATCTTGATAGTAAGGATGCCATTCTTCATCGAGGCTTCGACCTGGTCGATCTTGATATCGCACGGAAGGATAACGGAACGCGAAAAGCTTCCCCAAAAACATTCCTGGTAATAATAATTCTCTTCAGAAACCTCCTCGGACTTCTCGCGGGACCCCCGGATAGTGACCATGTCGCTAGTGACCGACAAGTCCAGATCTTCCGGCCTGATACCGCCTACGATCGACTTGATCACGACATAATCGTCGTCCTGATACACGTCGATAGCGAGCTGGCCGTCCTCCTCGCCTTCTTCCTGGGTGTCAGAGCCCCAGCCGTCTTCCATTTCTTTCTCTCTTCCCATCGTCTTGTCTTCATCCTCGATCACGACGCTTCCCTTCTTCATTTCCAGATGTCCGGACTCCTCGGAATAATCGCCTTCCGGACCGACGATCTTATCAAGGAAGGATTTCTTTTGTTTCACCATATTTTCTTTTTTTATTTTATTAAAGTTTATGAAAAAGACATTTGCGAAATATCAGATATAGATGGCTCGCGGACCCGGATGGACATTTTCCATCCGTAACAAAGATTCCCAGAGACAAATCTTAAGGATATTATATCATCTTTAAAAAGTACGACAAGGATTGTATCGAACGGATATCCGATATTGGCAAACGAAGAAGTAACAGATCCTGACCTGCGCGCGTCTTGACCCGACGGCTTGAGATAACGGCGCAAACTAAAGTCTGCTACTCT
This sequence comes from uncultured Candidatus Saccharibacteria bacterium, assembly GCA_964503935.1. Classification (GTDB taxonomy): domain Bacteria; phylum Patescibacteriota; class Minisyncoccia; order JAHIHE01; family JAGLIN01; genus STD2-77. The sequence continues at coordinate 341 of CAZDCJ010000046.1, read as the reverse complement.
ACCCATTAGAACGGATTTGCATTTGGAGTAGCGGAATTCATTCCGCGTGCATTTTTAACGCGGGAGCAGGTCTTTTGACATGCCCCCTAAGGATTTTAAATCTCATGAGCCTTTCCTACGGCATTTCGCATCTTGGAGTAGCGGGATTTATCCTAGCAAACCAGGACTTTGTCCCGCGCGCATTTCAAAATAATATTGACGGCTTAGGATAGCCGCGCAGGTTAAAACCTGCTACTCCATGCAACAATCCATCATTATCGCATCAGAGCGTGTTTCGCATCCATCGACGAAAAAGCGGCCTCAGCAGGCCGCTTTTTGCATATCCTAATAGACTATTCCCC
>CAZDCJ010000045.1:0-7039 GCA_964503935.1 uncultured Candidatus Saccharibacteria bacterium | reverse complement strand
TGGCAAGTTCCAGATAGCAATCCGACCTGGTTTCCGGCAATCCGATCTGAGCGCAGACGCTCTCGTCATTTTTCTCCCGCGCTACCACCCTATAACAGGCATCTTTGCTATCCATCCCTTTCTCCTCATATTTCTCGCAAGTCTCCGTAACCGCCGCTTCTCCCGTCGCCACCTCTATAGTCTTTTCCAGGCTCCATTCGGTCAGGCCTAAGGTCGAATCATAAATCACGCTCTTATTGTCCAGAGACCAGACGAAGTTATTTCCTCCGTCGCCCTGCAAGAAGCGGAATGCCAATTGCAGCTCACCCCCGATACATGCCGACGCTGAAGGAACGATTCCACTGCCATCAGCGTCTGAAAAACAAGGAGAGTCGGTTAATGATGAGCTCATAAACTCCGACCCATGCCTCGGACATATCGCCCGGCAGGCAAGAAGTAGAAAATATTATTTTTTCCTTATCTTCAGAAAGCACAGCCTCTTCGAAACAACTGCCGGCATATTTCTCATCCGTAGTCTCGAAAGTATCGGCATTATAAGCAAGCTTAGCTTCATTCAGGTATGCCTGAGCCGCCTCGATCGTGAAGATCGCCTCGCCGCTATCCGCGTCGATGACGGACTTGCCGTCGCCTGCCACCCGGACAGAAGAGATGCCGAACAAGTATCCTTCTTCAGAAGCCGGCCTGTTTTCCTTTTCCGAAAAAACATTCTAGAGACAGATCGCGATTGTTGCCAAAGCCAAGATACCGATGGCAAAAAACACCATTTTTGCCGGCTTCTTCCTGGGAGTTAGGCCGACTCCGTTCATTTGCATGTCTTTATGGATAATTATTTGAATTATATAGATCAACGCCCTATTCATGATAGTTAATTCGCCCGTCTTGCGCGGAGGATAGATCTTGCGCAGATCCATTTTAAGCGAACCATCCTTATTCCAAAAAATCCTCAGATGCTTGATCCTCTTTCATCAACTACCTGATATCCGGGAACATGCCCTCATTTTGTCACCCCGAATGCAGTGAGGGATTTCTACACTACCGCTTATCCCGCCTATCATCACATAGCTTCATCCTAAGAGAGGGATTTCTCGACTCCGCTCGGAATGACAAAAAATTATTCGAGATTTACAATCACTATCCTAGAATTGCAGCAAAACGATAAGCATAAGGCTGATTATTACAATTTATCAATAGGCGATTTACTTGAATTCGTAATGCATCAATCCCGCTTCATCCCGCGCCTCCATCTTCCGTCGCGGCAAGTAAGAAGAGAGAAAATCGTTCACTTTCCGCGAATTGTCCGCCTCTCCATATACCACGACATAATTCCTCATCAGCTTCCGAAGGCCGTACACCTTCGGATTCAGATAGAAGGTAGTCCTGAAATCCAGGGACGGCGCATAGTTTTTCGGGTAATTCGGAGCTGGAACTTCTCCGGATCCGCCTTCATTACCCGCCGAAACACCTCCGTCTTGGATAGGCACGCGGTCACCCGGAACGAAATAATCCACGAATTCTTCCCACCTATAATTCTTTATCTTCTTTCCCTTGGAGATAGTTATGCCTTGACCATCCATCCGATATGATCTCTCAGCATAGGGAAAATATCTATTGATCAATGCCGCCCGGGCAAGCCAAGCAAGCAGGAATATTATCAAAGCATCATACATGCCGGGAAGATTCTTGTCGTATCTTTGGGTCGCTATCGCGCATATCAGGCCGAACAATAATCCTGATGGCAACACGATGCGAAGCAACTGTATATAGCCCGCGTTCCGACTCCTGGTTTCTTCCCTTGTTATCTCATATGAAAAAACGTCGCTTTCCATACATGTGGTTAAGAGATTATTTCAAAAGATTGTCATACACGATCTTCGCCCAGTTCTCGAAGCTCTCGTAGTGCTGCGCAAGCTCATCCTTCGATATCCAGATCCCCATGAGCACGACTTCCTCCTCCGACTTGATGCGGTCCATAGTGAGCTCTATCTCATACACCAGGCCGAGATGATCGATATCTACTCCGAGGTCGCTCTTGATAAGTCCGCGGAGCTCGACTGACTTGATGATTTCTTCCGTCACGCCCGCTTCCTCTGCCGCTTCCCGAAGAAGCGCGCTGCGGAAAGTCTCCGCGAGGTCGCCCGGCACGATATCGTCCTCATCAATATGCCCGCCGATCAAACCTTTCTTGCCGATCAGCCGCAGCTCTCCCCCGCCCGACTCGCGCAGGATGAAGAAATATCTGTCCTCATAGCGGATCAGCGCATACGGTATCGGATGCCTCCGCGTCGGGTGATATTCGAGAATACTCCGGCGCTCCACGCCGAAAGGGAGTCCGAGGATATCCGTATCACGGGTAAAGACTCTCTCTATGTTGCCAAGATCGCTCTCTTCGAAATACACGATCCGTTCGCGCGTGCCGGGCTTGATGCTTTCCAGATAGTCCGCTTTCTCGACGTTGAGCTCCTCCCACTTCTCCGAACCGAATTCCTCCTGATCGCGGCGCCTCAGAAGCTCCTCCAGTTTTTGATCTTCCATATCGGTAAGATTATTCTTATACCTATTATTCTATCAAAAAAATCCGATTTGAGACAGAAAAAAATACCGCGGCTGTGTGCATACCGCGTATATGCTTCCCGATCATGGCCAGCCCTCCTTCTTTCATCATGCCCCATCTATCCACAGGATCATCGCTTTATCCCCCGGAATATTATTCCACCTATAGCACTCTCGTCTTTTTCCTTCTCCTTGGCATCATTCATTTCGTCACGAAAGACCCGTTTCCGGTGTCGGCAGCGCCGCGAAGATATCCGAAAGCGATTTTCCAGGCCCATGCTACCAAGATATCCTCAATAAGTATAGCTCCCAACCACCCAGTCATAAGACATGACCCAATCGTGCCGGTCGGGACAGTCCCACCCCGGAGCCGCAGGATTAGGCCTGACGGATACATTTTCAAGATCGCTTATCATCAATACGTAATATTTTCCGCCGCCATCGCATCCGGATGCGTCTGCGGGATATAGATGATAGCCATAGTAATTATTATCGGTATTTATCGGATCGAGCGGTACTTCCCTCATATACCCTTCGGTTTCCAATATCGTCAAGAACTCCATGCCGTCTTCCCAGCTCATTTCCCAACCCCCGTCCCACGACAGTCCGGTAGAATCCTCCTCCGGATATTCCCCATAGTCAGCCTTGTATAGCTCCAGTGCTTTCTGGATCTCCGCTATGTCGGCCAAACGCCGTACATCCCGCGCTTTCTTGCGCGCTGCATTAACGCTCATAAGCGCGACTGACGACAGCATACCTATGATCGCGATCACAACCAACAATTCTATGAGCGTAAAGCCCTCCTGCCGCCGCAGCCTTCTTAACCATCCTCCTGCTTTTATTTTACGTATGATTCCTTCCAGAGAATTAGACTTAAAGATTAACAGGAAAGTCGATATCATCCGCCGCAAAAAACTCCTGTCATATCATACCGTTCTTTCCGGAAACGAGAATATAAGTGACAGCATTTATGATGATAAGTAAGATAACGATAATGACCCGCGCCTGCTCTTTCGTCTTGACCTTCCCGCCCGAAACCCGGAACACCACCCCATAGATGCCGGGGGTGTTGTCTTTGCCTGTTAATCTTCCTCCTCCGCGCTCGGCCGATCTGAGTTCCACGCCGTCCAGAGCGCCGCTCAGATCATAGAATTCTTCCTCCTTGCCGGAATTTTCCATTTTTACCGAAGTTAGCAGATAAAAGTCTGTTCCCTCCGAAGAAGAAAAGCGCCCCAGGCGCCCCATCTCCATATCATATGTGCCCTCGATAGGAATCGAACCTATATCACGGGTTCCGCAAACCCGCGTTCTATCCATTGAACTACGAGGACTTGATCCTTTCTCTGCCCTTCCGCCCGACACCCGACTCTCTGGAAACAGACCGTCCTCCTTCCCGGGCATCAGAAATGCCCCTTGAGATACTCATCCACTTTCTTATTGATGAATTCCTCATCGCTCAGATCCGCGCTCTTCTCTTCCTTATGGAAATTGAAAAGCATATCCTCCTGCGTCTCTTTCGGCAGGAAATATTCCAGAAGCGTCTCGATATAAAGCGCATCCTGTCCTTCGGCAAGATGGAGCTCTTTTACGGGAAAGATCGAGCTCTTCATCTCCAGCTTTACGATATCCGAGCCCGCCTTCTTTCCGAGGGCGAAAGAGCGGATATCTTCGAACTTATACAATTTACCATCTATTTGGATTCCGTCAATATTTATCTCGTATCCGATGTCTCTCGGCTCATCCCGGAGCTCGAAGACCAGTATGACCGCCAGGGCAAAGAAAGTCACCGCCCGGAGCCAGCTGCCCTCGGCGAGAGACAGGAGGATTACAAGCGCGGAAGCTGCCAGGCATACCTTATAGAAAGGCTTTTCCCATTTCCGAGGGATATAATTCTTCCCGATCCATCCGGTAAATACTTCTTCTTCCTCTTGTATGCTGACGCCTTTTTCTTCTCCTCTGCCCTCGTCGTCTTTCGCCGCGCGATCATCTTCTTTTTTCCTTACCGGGGCTTTTTCCTCTGCCAAGCCTTTATATTCCTTGGCCGGACCATCGCCCGCATCCCGGACCTCCTTCTCAGCGGCGCTCTTGCGAGCCGTCAAAGGCTTCTTGTCAAAGACGATGCTTACTTTCGCTTCCCGCACCATATCCTTCGCGACAAGCTTCCTGGCAGCCTGCGTTTTCCCGGCCTTGCTCATGCGGCCCTTCGGCGCGACAGATCTCTTCGCCGGCTTCTTGTCCGCTTTCGCCGCGGCAAGGTCCGGAGCTTTTGCTTTCGCGGAAGGCTTGGCAGGTTTCTTAGGAGCGATTTTTTTTGTTTTTGTTTCTTGCGGCATATTTGGAAGATTATTTTCTCAGATCATATTATCATCTTACCATTTCCAGATGGAAAATACAAACACATCATATATCGAAGATAATATCCCAAGATCGTGGATATGACAGTTGTCATACTGGACTTGTTTCAGCATCCTCGTTATCAAAAATAGACCTTTTCCATAAACAATTGAGCGTCTTATTCCACCTCTCTCACTGTTACCTCTTTTACCATAATTTTTCCAAATCCCGGCTTTGCATGTAAGTGAATCCTAACTGCATTCGTTTCACTAGCAGCAAAGTAAAGGCTTATTGTTTTCGGTTTATCTGATAACTTATAAAAAGATGAACTAACGGGGTGAGCTTCTCTTGTATCGTGTAGCCACAAACGAAATGCCATAGTAGAGTTTTCGCCGGACAACGCTTTGCATTCAATCTTGTATTTATTTCCCTTGGATATTCCATGGGTCAAATCCAGATAAGCACCATATCCCTTTTCTGGTTTTTCAAGTTCATTCTCATTTGCCTCAAAAAGCATTACCCCTTCTTCAATCCTATTTGTTTTATCAGGATCCTTACTTCCCCAAAAATTCAAATTCCACCCCTTGTTGCCAGCATCGAACATATCCTGAAAAACGATCTGATTGTTCTTATACGGTAAAGAACGAGCCCAAAGTAATATTTTTTTTATAAAACGAGAAATATCGGCTAAGAGATTTTGACACAGTAAATTAGCTATAGCCCATAACAATATTCCTATGAGAACTAAATCCCAGCTACCTTCATTTTTCGGTTCAAACGGCAATTGATCTGCCAGATAATCAAGACACCCCATATATTATTTAACACAGTGCTTATATATCACATCTGGTTCCCCCTTATCTCCAGCCTCCTCAAAATCATTTCCGCCTGTTCGCCCTCGAAAATTTGCGGCTGGGCGTAATCGAATATCTTGACCGGAATGAATTCGATGCCGGTGATCTTATCCTTGTCGAAACTGATCTTCGCGATCGCCCCGAGGCGCGTCTCCTCCGACCACATCTGGTCGAAGACGAAATTACCGAGACTGTAGATGATATAGCCGTCCTTGTACTTCTCGGAAGTCTCCACCACATGCGGATGATGCCCGATGACGAGCGCGGCGCCGGCATCGATTGCCGCGCGGGCGAATTTCACCTGCGTGACGTGCGGCGTCGTCGCGTACTCCGTCCCCATATGCATCGAGACTATCACCACGTCCGCCTTTTTCTTGAGATCTCCCACTTGCGCTTCCATTGCCGGAATATCCGCATAAGCCGTACCAAACATCTCCCCGCCATGGTATTGCTCATCCCTGGCGTAAGTGTAAGCGAGAAATCCGAATTTCGTCCCCTCAGCCTCCTTGATTATCGGCGCGTAGATATTTTCCCTCCCGATTCCGCCGCCGACGTGGGCGATACCCGCCCCATCCAGATTCTCGACCGTCGACTTCATCCCCGCGTAGCCGAAGTTCATGGTATGGTTGTTGGCAAGCGAAAGCACATCAAATCCCGCATGCTGGAGTCCTTCCAGTGCCTTGGGGTCAGTGCGAAAAGTGAACGACCCGCTCTGGATCGTCTGCCCCGGATAGACAGTAGTCTCAAGGTTGCCGAAGGTAAGGTCAGCCTTGCTCGTCACCTCCGCCGTCTCGAGGAACGGATATTTCCAGTCGCTCCTTCCGATCATCTTCTGCTCCACCACCCGCGAAAGCATGATATCCCCTACCGCCGCGAGCACGACTTTGCCGTCTTCATCCTCGTCCGGCGGCGCGACAGTTTCCGGCTGAGACTTCTCCCCTTGCTGCCCGCCCTCGATCCGGAATGAATTTCCCGGCAGAAAATAAAAAGCCAGGATAGCCAAAAAGATAGCCCCCGCCGAGATGAATACTGCGATTTTTACTTTTCGATCCATAGCTTTATTTGATATCACTTTACCACAACGGCATCCGCTTGCCAAACGGAGAATTAGATGATACTTTATCTATTGTCATGATAAAGAAGCATCCTGATTAGATATGTTCCCCTCTTGAGAGGGGTGGCGCCGGAAGCGCCGGGGTGTGTCGTATTTTAAGTTATCGGTTATAAGTTATTAGTTGATTGTTATTTTGGAGAGGTGGCAGAGCGGTTGAATGCACCGGTCTTGAAAACCGGAGGACCTT
>CAZDCJ010000044.1:0-7813 GCA_964503935.1 uncultured Candidatus Saccharibacteria bacterium | reverse complement strand
AGATAGAAAAAATGAAAGTATTCAAAATACAAGGACACTAGCCATTGCAATGATTGCAATATTCATTAGCATTTACACATCAAACTAGTACCCAAGCACAAGACTCGCGAATCAGGCAGAACATCTGATCTTGAGGAATCACTCAAGAAGGCTGTTTCCTGAACATGGGACAAGCGGCAGCTTTCTTGAAGAAATCTGGCACTCTGCTGATTTTCTGCTATTATGATAATATATAAACCTATCAATTAATCCGCTTAACAAAAAAAATGAAAGCGCGAACAACTACCCTTTTATTCTTGTCTTTCGCATCTATCATGCTGATGCCGCACTGCTCGCTCGCCGTAGCAGAAGACAACGATACGATGACCGAAGAAGACAAGACGGCCCTCCGGGCGATGGAGAAGGCCTATGCCGCAGAAGAGACCGAGGACTCCCAGGTAAAACCGACAGATTCCCAGGCATCCGAAATCAGGAACCCCGTCTGCAACATGGAAGCCACGGTAACATCCGTCGGAGCCAATACCGAGAACCCCGCCTATTACGACGTCAAGGTAGAGATCAAGAACATGACCGTCTCCCAGGCGACTACCGGATCCGCCTGCGGCGGTATCTACCAGCGGCAGATCGAGAAGACTGGCCAGATAATGAAGGCTTCGGATTACCAGAATGAGCCCTTGGATGCCGGCGACGATATAAATGCCCAGGTACAGTTCGTGACCGAAGGCGGCATGCAAGGATATCTTCTCAGCAATATAGTAGTCACATCCTCCGCCACTCCTGCCGCCGGAGCGCAGGATGCAGCTGAAAAGGATGACTCCGGGGAAAAAAAGGCGGATTCCACTAAGGCCCTCGTCGGAGCATTCAGCCTAGTGACACTCCTCATTCTTGTCGGCATGATCTACTTGTCGCGCGACAAGAGCAGAAAATTCTGACATCCCTTCTCTGACCGCATCTTTGACAAGCGACGGCCGACTGCTGACGCCCAAGATATCGGTAAAAGGCACAGGCTGGATCTGTTACGCCAAAGACACGGAGAAGGATGCATCCGGCATGATGCGACATGATAAGACGGCAAAGTAAGCTTGTGGACATATGAAGACAGCGCTATTCGAAAGCGCTGTCTTAATTATCTTATTTAACGAATCAGATACTTTCTTCCATTTTATCTTCACCATCGAGCAGTTCCTCTTCGCCATCCGGAGTCCAGTTGATTTTCGTCCGGAGATCCTCCATCTTGGCACGATCTGTCAGCTCCTCCCTCCTGGCAGCCGCCGCCGCCCGCTCCTCATCCGCCTCCTCGCTTGGAATTCCTATCGCATCCAGGCTAGCATTCCCAATGTCCTTTAAGAACTCCTCTTTCTTCCTCTCCGGTTCCTCCGCCGGACTTCCTTCCTCCGAAGGCATTATCGATTTATCGAGGAGATTGCTCTCATCCATATATTTATCTTATTTGATCATATAAAAAGATCCGGATTAAAAAGATAGACACCCTTTTTGATCCAGATCTTCTTATAGCTTCAATTTTTACACTTTAATTATACACCCAAATCGGCATATTGTAAATAAAAATGAAGAAGCGAAAGGCGGAACCTCTACAGCGAATGGAGTAGCGGAATTTATCCTAGTAAACCAGGACCTTGTTCCGCGCGGCTTCCCAAACCGTAGATGCGATACAAATGCGCAGACTGAAGCCTGCTGCTCCAAGACGCTACACACGGAACGAGAGCCAGAAAAGCTTAGTTTACCGGAACTCATCATTCCTCTTCCAATTTCTTATAAGTCATCTTCTTGAGTCCGCCCCACCAGGCAGTGAAAGGCGTCTCTTTCATGACTGCGATGATTTCCTTGGCCGATTCCGTCTCCACCGCTTCTTCCACGTTCACGATCCAATCAATCGCGCCCTTGTATCCGAGATCAAGATATTCCTTTGCCTGAAAAGCGGTTTCTAGCCAGTCGGCATCCTTAGCCACCACCCCTTCCAGAGTATCACGCCTCTTATAGATTACCATATATTCCCTCCAACGCGCTTCCAGACTTTTCCCGAGCCCTTCGATCTGCTCGCGAAAAGCCGCCTCTTCCGCCGGTTTGATATCCTTATAGCGCGCGCCGACTTTATGCTGATCGCCCACCCGGGCCTCGTGATTGTCATGGATGACCATCATGCATGTCACCTTTTCCGCGTCTACGATCTCTTCTCCCGCCCGTTCATTTTCCATGCACGCCAGGATATAGCCGATCTGCGCTGCCCGCAGAGAATGCTCAGCGATGGTATCAGGCTCACGTACTCCCGCCAACATGAATCCCCGATGATATTCCCGCTTGAGCTGATTCATCTCGAAGATGAAATTTACCGTCTTTTTGAGCCGCCCCTCTTCCATATGATTATCTTAATGATCTTTTATATCTAATTATAGCAGGGACACCTCTCTTGTACATGATCGGCCATGAAAACCGGCGAAGCAGATAATTGCCACGAAATAGGAACTGCCCTATAATTGACCCTATCACCGTATTTCACGTATACGCTTGCAAGCTCGACTTTTGTTAATAATTAAGCTAAAATTATGAACAAAGCGATGCTCGACTACAAGAACACCATGGCGATGCTGGCCTTCTTCGGCCTCAAAGCCATATTCGCCGACGCCATGATCATGAGCAAACTGAGGCGCACAGGCACCTTCCTGGGTGTCCGGTCCGGCCTTTGGAAGGCCATGTACACCGCCACGGGCGCCATCTTCACGGGAATGGTACTGGCGCATCTCGCCTACCGCAAAGACAAAATAATGCTCATAAAGGAATGCATGAAGCACAAAACAGCATGGCGCTAAGCGATGAAAAAGCAAGTAGGATGCAACTACTTGCTTTTTTCTTAACTTTGGTGTAACATAAAGATGTGTAAGTTTTTGTTCGGGTTTCTCAAGTTTTTTGTTTTTATTGCATTCATACAACAAGCCAAAAAGCTGCAATCAGAAGATCCCACAAAGGTCGTCTTACACAAGATTAATCCAAAAAGTCAATCAAAACATGGCAAAAAAATTGTATGTGGGTGGACTGCCTTACAGAACCACCGAGGACGAATTGAAAGAAGCTTTTTCTGTAGCAGGAAACGTGGAATCTGCGATCATCATCATCGACAGGATGTCCGGTAGATCAAAAGGTTTCGGTTTCGTCGAAATGGCTACTGAAGAGGAAGCTCAGGCCGCTGTCGAAAAGATGAACGGCGCTGAATTCGGCGGAAGGACCATCACTGTCAGCGAGGCTCGCGAGAAGAAAGAGGACTTCAAGAAAGAAGACAGCTACGGTCAGAACGCTTCGTTCTAGTCCAATAAAAACAAGAAACGAGGGTTACTCCTTGTTTTTTGTTGGCCGATGTGATACAATGGCCGGTAACCTGTGGATTGGCTCGTATGGAGTATTTTCAGACATAGCAAAGACGCAGTTTAGCGACCATCGATAATAATTGATTTAACGGAATCTTATGCTAGTTGATGAAATAAATGTAAAGATCAGCGCCGGCAAAGGCGGAGACGGTTGCGTGGCTTTCGATAACAGCAAGGGCGGACGCGGCCCGACCGGAGCGAGCGGCGGCAAGGGAGGAAATGTCTTCATGGCGGCGACGTCCAATCTGAACGCCTTGGGGAAATTCCGCTTCAAGAACGAATTCATCGCCGAAAACGGAGAGGACGGCAAGAATCGGCTTCTGGACGGCCGAAGCGGAAAAGATCTCGTCTTGGAAGTCCCGATCGGGACCGTCGCCCATAATCTCACGATGGGAAAGGATTACGAGGTAGTGAAGCCGGATGACCGGGTGCTTCTCGCGCGCGGCGGAAAAGGCGGCCGCGGCAATTGGTCTTTTCGCTCTTCTACGAACACCACTCCGAAAGAATGGGAACCCGGCAAAAGCGGCGAGGAATTCGATTTCCTCCTCGAGCTCAATCTCATCGCGCAGGTAGGACTGATCGGACCCCCTTCCGCAGGGAAGTCGAGTCTCCTTAATGCCCTCACCAAAGCGGACGCCAAAGTCGCCGCGTATCCTTTCACCACGCTCGAACCGAACCTCGGGGATTTCTACGGCCTCATCATCGCCGATATTCCGGGGCTCATCGAAGGCGCAAGCGAAGGCAAGGGGCTGGGCACCAGGTTCCTGCGCCACATCAAACGCACCAACATCCTCATCCATTGCCTCGGCGCCGATTCCGAAGATCTGAGACACGACTATGAGATCATCCGCAATGAGCTGATCAGATACGAATCGGAACTCGGCGACAGGAAAGAGTATCTCCTGCTTACCAAGACCGATCTCTTGAAGCCCGACGAGAAGACTAAGAAGCTCGAAGAGGCTAGAAAACTTAATCCCGATATTTTTCCTGTTTCCATCTATGACTATGACGAGCTGGAAGAAGTAAAAAAGCTGCTAGTTAAGATCAAGGAAGAGCTGGGAATAGAACCATGAGACACTGATCCGAGGCCGCCTGCAAAGAGGCGGTCTTATTATTACAAGCAAAAACCACCGGCGTCAGATAAATGTGTGCGCTAAAGAGCGATAGCTGTCGGATAGGGATGATATGATGCTTATCTCGGATATCATTATCTTTCATCAGAGCCATGCCATCCTGTCATCCTGAACTTGTTTCAGGATCTTCGATATGCAGCGTTTAATCCTTCTATCAGGGATCAGACGTGGCATGATGAGGATGCTGAAACGAGTTCAGCATGACACTGATGATATGAAAAAACAGGCCCCTTGGCCTGCTCATGACAAAGAAGAGATCTTAATTATGTATGTATATCTGCGTGCCGATTTCCGCCCAATCAAAGACATACTGTGCCGGACCTATTCCCAAACGGATACAGCCGTGCGATACGCGATGTCCCAGATGGCTCTCACCCTCGCGATATCCGTTCGGCCAATATGGCAGCTCATGGATATAATATCCGCCGGCCGCGAAATTCATGCTGTACGGCATCCATAATTTATATTTGCCCGACCAGTGATTAGTCTCCTTGCTCAGTACTTTGAATTCTCCTGTCGGCGTAGGCATCCCCACCTGCCCGGTCGATACCAGGAACTGGTTGGCCTGCCTCCCGTCTTCGAAAATAGTCATGACCTGCTTGCCGATGCTGACATCGATATACTTGCCTTCGGAAAAATGAGGGGTGATCTCTACCGGCTGTTTGACGGCCGAAGTCGCCGGCGGAACGTATCTGTCCTGAGCAAGAGTGAATTCGGAAAATTCTTCACCCCCAGCCGTCACCTCCGCCTCCGATGCCTCCTCCCTCACTCGCTCGGTATAGAAAGCCAGCTTCGTACTCACTATCGGAAATCCGGATACGGCCTGGATATTCCGGAGTGTGATAGTATATTTCTGCTGCAATGTGAATTTTGCATTCGGGATGATTGTCAGCTTCTGCATATCCTCGGAAAGCTCGTACGAGAAGCCTATGAAAGGATCTATCTCGATATTATCGAGGCCCAGGAAGGCTACGGGCCGGTTAAAACTGATCATCACCTGTTCATTTTCGCCCACTTCTTCGATCTTGTCTATCTTCGCCCTAAGCACAAGTTCTCCTGCGAAAGTCCTGTAAGCCAAAAAAGCGACGGCGCCCAGACAAGCCAAAAGAAGGAAAGAATAAAATAGTCCATTCCTCGCTCTACTTTTGCTCGCTTTTGTCCGTCCAGGCATAATATCCATACAAAATAAAGGTGAACCTCATTCACCTTTATTTATTATAGCACGAATTTTCCCTTTTCGCAATCAAAAAATCCGTAATCACAGGATCAGAGGCCGCTCTGTCAATCCATCCGTCACTTCCTCCCTGCGACCAATCCCCACACGCTCCTTGCGCCGCGGCGTTTTAGCTCTTTGGCACATTCCTCCAGCGTCGCCGAAGTGGTGCAGATATCATCGACTATCACGACATTCTTTCCTGTTATCTCTTCCGGCATGACGCACGAGAACGCGCTCTCGAGATTCTTCCATCTTTCCTCCTGGCCCATCGTCTTGCTCTGCGGCTTCGTATTCTTCACCCTCATGAGGATATCCTGCCGCACCGGCAATGCGAACCTCTTTCCGACCCTCTCTGCAAGGAGCATCGATTGGTTGAAACCGCGCTCCCGTTCTCTCTTCTTGTGGAGCGGAACCGGCACGATGACAGTCTCCGGCTTTATGTTCTTCTTCTCATCGGTATAGAGGTCTTCTTCTTCCTCCTTGTTGGAAAGATTCACGAAGATCATGTCCTGAAAATCTCCGTACTCTGGCGTTTCCGTGATGCTTCTTGTCATCAGCTGCGACAAAGGATATGCGATATCCTTGATGAACTTGAACTTGAGATCATGGATCGCTTTTTCCAGGAGCTCATCATAATACGCTCCGGCCCACAGCCCGTCCAAATGGCACTTGCTGCGACAAGCGCCGTGCGTCCTCCCGCCCTCGCTCGCTTCCTTGCAATGAGGACATATCTGATCCTCGCGAGGCATGATCTTCGAGAGACAATCCGGACAGATCCAACGTTCCTCCGCCGGAAAGTCTTCCTGATTCTTTCCGCAACTTAGGCAGTGGATGGGAAACAAAAGGTCGAGGAGATATCCGGTGACTGAAGCTGATAACTTGGACATAAGATGATCTTAATATTTTACATAATTATAGACTAGATGAGACATAGATGCCACCTCCGGAAATGATATTTCTGCGGAGGCAGGAAACATATATAGAAATACAAGATTTTGTGTTCCTACGGATGCAGGATGCTAAGCGACCCGATCCCCTGCCTCACGGGAGCGGTTCTCCGGAACCGTTCCCTTTATTTCTGCTCCGACACACCCCGGTCCTTCGGACCACCCCTCTCTAAAGGGAGCGAAATGTAATACATCAGAGCGTATTGGAATGTAGGAATAGGGATAAGGACTGTCCTTACAGAATTGAAAGGACAGTCCTTTTTGATTGCCAGATGCCACACACCCCGGCGCCTTCTGGCGTTACCCCTCTTCTAGAGGGGAATAAATCCTGTATTTTGTCATCCTGAACTTGTTTCAGGATCCTCATAATATTACATCCCTGCCTTCTTATAGAGCATAGACGTAATGTATCGAAGATGCTAAAACGAGTCCAGCATGACACATCTGTTGGCTCTCCTTTGCTTCGTACAAATCCCAGATTCCCCCTCCGGGGACTCACGTCTCACACTCGTTACCACTTCGTTCGAAATGACAATGTTGGTTTGTCATCCTGAGCCGGAGGCGAAGGATCCGGGTATATCCCCCATAGGCTCGGGATTCTTCGGCTTATCGCCTCAGAATGACATCTTCTATTTTCATCGTATTGCCCGGGGCCGTAATCTGGAGCATTGGACTCAAATCCGCGCGCATTTCGGGATCACACCCGAAGGGGCGTGATAAGCGCGGGACAAAATATCTTACTGCGGCATTTACGCCCTCTCGGGCGTGGTCCGGAATCCGGAGCTTATCACCGGTAGTTTTCATTTGCAAATAAGAAGACCGGCAATCATAGCCGGCCATGTCCCTATAAAAAATTAGAGTAGGAAAATTTTATTTCCTACCACAGTTGCCGGAGCATCTGATATCGACCATGAGACCGGGCAAATCTACGGTTACCAGTCCTTTTATAACAAGAAAAGTGATAACCAATCCTGCCCAATAAGTCTTCCAACTGAACAGATTTACATTGAACTTCATAATGACACCACTCCTGTATTTTTTATGATACAATCATACTACATTTTTAATCTTTTGTCAAATATAAAAAGACGGGCATCATACCCGCCTTCTTCCTTTCCTTTATATTACCGTAATCTT
>CAZDCJ010000043.1:0-8726 GCA_964503935.1 uncultured Candidatus Saccharibacteria bacterium | reverse complement strand
AAAAAGACGGGCATCATACCCGCCTTCTTCCTTTCCTTTATATTACCGTAATCTTGCCTTTCTTAAGACTGACTTCTACCCGCTTGTCTTTTGCGATCTCTCCCCGCATTATCTTTTCCGAAATCTGATCTTCCACCGTCTCCTGCAGATTGCGGCGGATGAGCCGCGCGCCTTCATCGGGATTGAAGCTCTTGTCGGCGAGGAATTCCAGCGCTTCTTTGCTGATAATGAGCCGGAGGTTCTTCCTGGCAAAGAGCCGCTTCCGAAGTTCTTCGACTCTCAGCCGGAGGATGCTGCAGATATCCTTGCGCCCCAAAGGATTGAAGACCAACACCTTGTCGATACGGTTCAGGAATTCCGGCCGGAATTCCTCCTTGAGATTGCCGAGGACATTCTCCTTGGTCTCGATATAGCGCTGCCGGGCATCTTCCTTCCTTCCCGCTTCGCTCTTCTCTTCCGGCAATTTGAAACCCATCCCCGCCTCCTGCGTAAGCTCCTCTGTACCGAGATTGCTCGTCATGATGATGACCGTATTGCGGAAGTCCACCTTTCGCCCGGCCGCATCCGTAAGTTCCCCGTCTTCGAATATCTGGAGCATGATATTGAAGACATCCGGATGCGCCTTCTCGATCTCGTCAAAGAGGACGATGGAATACGGATGGAGCCGCACTTCTTCGGTAAGCTTGCCGCCCTCCTCGAAGCCCACATATCCCGCTGGCGCGCCCACTAGCCGCGAGACGTTGTGCCTCTCCATGAATTCGCTCATATCCACTTTGATGAGCGCCTTCTTGTCCTTGTACACGCTCTGGGCAAGCACCTTGACCAGCTCGGTCTTTCCGACGCCGGTCGGCCCAAGGAACATGAATACTCCGATCGGCCGGTTTCCTTCGGTAATGCCGCTACGGCTGCGGCGGATGGCGCGCGCGATAGCGTCAATCGCCTCATCCTGCCCGATGACCTTCTTCTTGAGCTCCTTCTCAAGATCCTGCATCCGCTGCTTCTCTTCCTCAAGAAGCTCATTGACCGGCACACCCGTCATCTGCTCGATCACTTCTCCCACCTCTTTCTCCGTCACCGGCACCTGGATCTTCGTCTTATTCTCCTTCTCCTGAAGATCGCAATATTTCCCGATTTCTTTCTTGACGGCCTCCTGCTGCGTCTTTACTTTAAGCGCCGCCTCATAATCCTCCCCTTCGACTTTCATCTCTTTCTCTTCGTCTAGCTCCTGCTCCCGCAGACGCAATATCTTTATCTCCTTGTAATAATTCTTGTTGCCGAAACGGCTGCGCACCATCGCGGCCGCCTCGTCCAGCACGTCGAGCGCCTTGTCCGGAAGGAAGCGGTCGTTGAGGAACCGCTGGGAAAGGGAG
The DNA here is from genome assembly GCA_964503935.1 of uncultured Candidatus Saccharibacteria bacterium. GTDB lineage: Bacteria > Patescibacteriota > Minisyncoccia > JAHIHE01 > JAGLIN01 > STD2-77. Next base: position 7,356 of record CAZDCJ010000043.1, on the reverse strand, counting down.
ACTGCCGCCTCGATGGCTTCCTTCGTGATGGTAAGATTGTGATGCTTCTCGTAATATCCCTTTAGCCCCATAAGGATCCGCTTGGCTTCTTCTGCCGTCGGCTCCTCCGTCAGGACCATCTGGAAACGCCGTTCCAGCGCCGCATCTTTCTTGAAGTGCTTACGATACTCATCGAGCGTCGTCGCTCCTATGCAAGTTATCTCCCCGCGCGAAAGCGGCGGCTTGAGGATGTTGGCCGCATCCAGGCTCCCGCTCCCGCCGGTATTGCCGGCACCTATGATCGTATGGATCTCGTCTATGAAGAGGATGACATCCTTATCGGCTTGCGCTTCCGCGATCACATCCTTGAGACGCGATTCAAATTCCCCCCGGAAGACCGTTCCGGCGATGAGTAGCCCCAAATCGAGGGAGTATATCTTCTTGCCGGAAAGATTGCTGGGTACATCGCCGTCATTTATCCGATCCGCGAGCCCCTGCACGATAGCCGTCTTCCCCACGCCGGGCTCGCCCACCAGGATAGGATTGCTCTTGCTTTTGCGGCTGAGGATGTTCACCACTTTCGCGATCTCTTTCTCCCGGCCTATCACCGGATCGCTCTTCCGATCTTCCTTCTCCTCATTCATATTCACGCAAAAAGCATCCAGCGCCGACTGCCTGGGACCCGTAGGCATACCGATCATCCCAGCCTGAGGCATCTCAGAAGGAAAATTCATCCCGGCAATCCCCAGCCCGCTGCCCTCGCTGCTCGGACGGGTATTTTCGGAAAGCTCCTTGATGCCCGAAAAGCGCAGTGAGCTTTCCAGAATGGCGCCCAGTCCGTCTTCCAGCTTCTGGCTGTCGATGTTCATCGAGGCGAATATCTCCTGCACTTTCGGATCTTTGCTCTCAAGGATCGCGGAAAGGAGATGTTCCGTACCGATATAGGAATGGTTATAGCGGCTCGCGCACAGCGTCATCTCCTGGAAGATGTCCTTGAGATTTTCCGCGAAGGACGCCTTGCTTCTCGGAACCTTGGGCATTTTTTCGATCCTGCTCTGCAGCTCCTTCACGTCGAAATTCTCAGCGCCCAGCATGCTGGCTCCGAGACTCCCTTCTTGGGACATGATGCTAAAGATCAGGTGCTCGACAGTTATCTCGCCCTGTCCGAGATTCTTCGCCGTCTCTTCCGCGCCCCGAAGGACGTTCTTAAGATGGGCGGTGAATTTATTCTCTATTTTCTTTGGAAATATGCTCATAATATTGGATGTTATCGTTCTTTTGACATTCTAAGTATAGGCGTTTTTCCCGCTTTCAACAAGCGCCCGGAAAAGCTATTCTAGCACAAAATGAGCTAAAGTAAAGGACGGGCATGGCCCCGGTTGTCCAGATACGCTCCTTAACGGCGTCGGAGTCATCAGTGCGGAAACGATGTCTTGCATGCATTAATATGGCATAAGCGATCAACGGAGCGCATCTACCGAAGATACGCCCTTTAAATTTGCCTCCGCACAGCCGGAAGCGTATCCGCCTCCGAGACCTTTGACAAATCTCCCATATTGTCTTAAGATATATCATCCCCGTATCATCCGGCAGGATGATCGCGAGATTCCACATCCTTATCTCTCAAAAAAAGGAGGACTAAAAGATAAAAAAAGGGAAAGTAAGAAAGCTAGCCAGCGCAGTTCCCTAGCATTCATCCGAAAAACAGAAACGTCGGCAAGAAAGCGAGGAGGAAAAAGAAAGATTGGAAGAAGAAAAGATCGAAATAGAAGAATGGAAGGAAAAAACAAGGGATAAACTGGCCAAAAAGTTAGAGAAAAGCGATCCGGAGAAATGGATCATCCGGATAGAAAAACAACCCCACGAAAGAGGTAGGGGCTTCTTCACAGAGACGCTGAAGCTGCTCGGTCTCCCCCGCAACTCCGACGGAGTGATCTGCCTTGGCAAGATTGCGGACATGGAGATTCGCAGGATATATATCCTCGGCAAGGACCCGGCAGTTACCGGAATCATCGTCGGCATCCTCCGGGAAAGTCTCGTTATTTTGGGAGACCGTCCCGTCGGATCAAGAGTCGGCAAGGACCGGCGGCATTACGTCGATATAGCAGGGCTGAACGAGGAGGACGAACAAAAGATAGAAGAAATAATCAAGAGCGGACTCATCGAGCTTCGCTCTTTTCATTCATCCGTGAGAGAATAGCTATCTCCTGGACACGGTCTTCTTCCTGCCCCGCCGCCATTGCCAATCGCCGGAAATATGCGTATAATACCATATTGTCGTGGTCAGAATCATTTACAAAAACGTAAAGCTGGTTCTGGATCGTGATATTATGGAGGAAATGAAAGATGTCGGATTAGAATTAGGATACGATAAGGAAAGGGTGGGGGGATGCGACCGCGATTCCCGAAGATGCGACCAGCTTCCGCGTCCATTGGAAAGCCGAGATTAACCTGGCTACGGGAAAGAATTTCCGAGCCGGGAAAGTCATATACAAAGGAGAGTATCGCTACGTAGTCCCTGATAAATATCACGGCTACAAGGTCCTTGCTGGAGAAACCAGCCTTTGCTGCGACTTTTCCCGAGCCCCCATCGGCGCAAAGAACGGCATCCCCTTATATACGACAAAGATAAGAATACGGAACATAAAGACCGACAAGGATACAGGAAAGGCTCGCAGGCGCAAACGCGCCGAAGCGAAACTCTCCAACTTGGTAAGAGTAGCAGGCGTAATCCGGTCCCGGAACGAATTCCGCATCGAAAGGACGCGTATCGGGACTTTTGTCGTGACCTGTGATAGGGAAATCAGGTGGAAGATCCGGGACATCCTGAATAGAGATATCCGAGAATGGTTTTTCACCGGCATACGCGGAAGCGAAGAGCTTGCCGCATGGAGGATACTCTCAAGCGAAGAGATAGAAGAGATCACTGAAACGCTGCAAAAGACAAGACTGAAAGAAATATAACTATAAAAATGACGATCGCCCCGCAATCTCGCATCAAGGTCAAGATGGCGGGGATTTTTTAAAAGCGACGCCGGATTGTCCGGGGCTTTTCATTTTTAAGGATGAGTATATACTGTATAGGAACATGTTTTTCGCTTTCAGGGATCTTCCCGACACGGATATTGGAAAGTTCTCTAAAAACGAAAACAAAAAACAAAAAGTGATATGATGTCAAAAGAGTTCATGATTGAGACCCCCAGCGGACGATACGGAAAAAAAGGCGTCATTATTCCGATGGAAAGCATCTTGGAAAATTTGGGGAGCAGCGAAGCGCAGCTCACTTTCAAAGAGAATTTCCAAGTCATCGCGAACTACGGAAAAGATGATACTTTCGAGCTCCGCCTCATCCCCTCTCAGGATAAACGTCATAAGAGAATGATCGTGGCCAAGGTATATGTGACAGAAAAAAATCAATTGGCCTATCTGGCTCTGCACAAGAGACAAGAACACTACGCCTTGGACCCTCAGAAGACCTACGTCTGCAGACGGAACCACTTGTTTCCGCTCACCCCCATTGAGAATATCGAGGTCTATACGATCGAAATCATTGCTGAAAAGAAACCCGAGATTCCGGAAGGATGCCCAGAAAAACAAATTGCCCCCGAAAACATCTATCTGGAAACGGAGAGAAAGAACCAGATAACCGTCCTGAAATTTTCTACGGAAGAAACCGCTTGCATAAGCCGGGAAATCCTGGGAGAAGGATGGTATATATATGGCAAGGAATTAAGGAGGATCTATACTCATATTCCCGACAAGGAAGAAACAGCTAAGGAAGATCTTCTCATCAAAACACTGCCCGAGAAAATCCGATGCATAATGGAAAAGAGATTGCGAAGCGAAAAAGAAAAAGCAGCGACCGGAGTCGCGCAGCCTGTCAAACCGAAAAAAAGGAACAGATCAAAAAAGAAATGAACTGAACGCATCCCGAAGCCTACGGACTTCGGGTCTTAATCTTTTAATATCTGCGACCTCGCAGCCCCAGGCTTGTCTTTTCCTAAGAAAAGACGTAAACTTCTAATTTAGTATTCCTGGAATATGTTTTCCTAAGAATTTTATATTCTTGCGGAACAGTGACAAGAAAGAAAGCGAACAAAGAAGAGGAGATAAGATGTCTGATTTTGAAAAAGAGATTGAAATGTTGGAAGGATGGGAAAAGGCGGCAGTGGTATCCGGAAACGGAGAAGACTTCCCTGTCCGTTGGGACAATCAAGTAGGCAACAAGACGTGCAAGAAATTCCTTGTCGGGAAGATCGTCTATGCCGGACAATGCTGCTATGTGAAGCCGAGCGCCCTGCGCGGATGCAAAGTCTCCCCCAGAATTACCAGCCTGTGCAATTTCTCCGATCCCGCAGCGCCGACTGCCGGATATCTTGACGATATCCCCCTTTATACCGTCAAGATAATAATATCCAGCATACGGACCGATATCGCCGCTTCCCGAGAAGTGAAGGCTACCGTACCGCTGAGAGTCACTAAAGGCGAACTCCATTACCGGAACCAGGTAAGGATCGAGCTACAGGACCACAGCACGGTAATCGTCACCCACGGATCGGATATCGCGGCAAAGCTCATCGACGAATTATCAAAATCCGGACCCAAATGGTACCCGCATTGGCCGGATAGATTGATACGCCATCGCGCCCTCGACGAGGAAGAGACGGAAGAAGTCATAAGAAGGATCAAGAAGATAGAGATTACGATAAACAAAAGGCATTAAGACCTAAGGGCCCGGACGCGCGCAAGAGCTGAAGGGCCATTTTTTTATTATGCATTTCTGATATAATACATATAAGAAAATCCTTATACGACCCTTATGCCTAAGACCATAGACGACAAGAACGACGCGCTCAAGTTGGCGATGAAGCTCATCGGACTCCGGAGACGGTCGGAAATCGAGATCCGGGAAAGGCTGCGGGAAAAGGGATGCAACGAGGCGTTGGCAGAAGAAACGGTGTCCGAGCTCTACAAGTTCGGCTATCTGGACGATCCCGCTTTCGCCGAAAGTTACATCAATGACCGGATCAGGTTCCGACCGGCAGGAAGCTTCCTTATCAGGCTGGAACTCCAGAAAAAAGGCATAGCGCACGATATCATCGAAGAGAAACTGTCGGAACTCCTGAGCGCAAAGGAAGAATTATCGCTTGCCCGAAAGCTCCTCGAGAAGAAGATGCGCACGTCACCGCCCAAGGATGGGGATAAGGTAAAGGCCAAGCTGGCCTTCTATCTCCGATCCCGGGGTTTTTCTCCTCAAGTCATCAATGAAGCGATCCGGGATATATTAAGAACCGATAAGACAACCATCCATGAAGACGAATAATATGCCTATAGCGGGCAGAAAATCTATCGCGATCTCCTTCGCCGCCCTTTTACTGCTCATTCCGATCATATATGTCCTCTGGTTCGATTTCCGATATCAGAATACCGCTTTCCCCGGGACTGAGTTGAACGGCAAGGACTATACTGGTCTTTCCCAGAAAGAGGCCGAAGAGCGGTTGGAGGCGGAGATCGCGGGGGTTTATGGAGACGGCATGACTTTTTCCTATTATGATAAGACCTTCAAAGCCACCCTTTCCGAACTGGGTTGCGCAATCGATGTTCCCGCATCCATCGAACAGGTATTCTCTTATGGCCACGGAAGTGATCTTCCTGAGGCCTTGAGGCAGCAGGCGACGTTACTTTCCGGCCCAGTCCATTCCGACTACATGCTTGCCTGCCGGAATTTCCCGATCGAAGAGGGGCGCTGGAAGGAAATCAGCACCATTGAGACTCCCGCGCAGGATTTTTCCTACGACTATGATGACGGCAATTTCGTTCCTGTCGCGGCCGAAGAAGGCTTTATCATCGACCAAGACAAGCTGGAACGGGATATAAGGAAAAATCTTCTCAGCCTTCGCAACGATCCCATCGCACTCCAGCTCATGAAGGACGATCCGGAAGTCCGGGAAGATAGCGGGCAGGATGGACTCCGGAAAGCCAAGAACCTTCTCACCTACGACGTCACCTTCAAGTACGAAGAGTCTTCCTGGAACGTCCCCCCGGAAGATTTCGGCAAATGGATCGGCTTTGCACCGGAAAAAGGCGAAGATGGCGAAATCACCCTCTCCCCCGCTCCCGATACGGCAAATATCCGGGACTATCTTGTCTCGGTTACGCCCCAAGTGAACCGCAAGCCGGTAAACGCGACCCTGGAATTCAAGGACGGCAAAGTGAGTGTCTTCGCCCTTTCCCAAGACGGCATCGAACTGGATATGGAAGCGAGCGCGGAAGAGATCGGGGACGAGATCTTTCGGAAAGACTACTTTGAGAGAGCCGCCACGCCAGGCAAGAAGGAGGGAAACGCCACTAATACCGGAACGGAGCCTATAATCGCCGAATTAGTGGTAAAGAATGTCGCGCCGGAGCTTACCACCGATAACATCGACAATCTGGGACTCACGAAGCTCCTTGCGACCGGCGAATCCGATTTTCACGGATCAACCAAGAGCCGTGTCCACAATGTCACCGTCGGCGCATCCAAATTCAACGGCGTGCTTATCGGTCCCGGCGACACTTTCTCCTTTAACGACATTCTCGGCGAAGTCGGACCCAATGAGGGCTACCTGCCGGAGCTGGTCATCAAACAAGGCAAGACTATCGCCGAATACGGCGGCGGCCTCTGCCAGGTATCCACCACCGCTTTTCGCGGCGCAGTACAGACGGGACTGGAAGTTACCGAGAGGAGCAATCACGCTTATGCCGTCAAATATTATTCTCCGCAAGGCACCGACGCTACCATCTATCCGCCGCATCCCGATCTGGCTTTCATCAACAACACCCCGAATTATATCCTCCTCCAGACGCGCATCTCCGGCACTAAGCTGTATTTCGATTATTACGGCACGGATGACGGACGCAAGGTCGAGACCGAAGGACCGATCGTCTATGAGCGCAGCGCCGGCGGCGCGATGAAGACTTGGTGGAAGCAGCGGGTCTATGACAAGGACGGCAACATGTTCCTCGAAAAGACTTTCTACAGCAACTACAAACCGGCCTCCCTCTACCCCACCACCAATCCGCTAGAGTAAGCTGAAGCAGGAACTGTAACGATGAGACATCATCGACAGGACCCCCTCTCCCACAGGGAGAGGGTCGGCGGGGTGAGGGTAGGACAGAAAGGATATTCCTTGTCCTTTGAGGGAGAGGGTCGGGTGAGGGTTCTAAAGAAAATAAGAGGTCCCAATTCAACCCCACAGACACAGAGCACCTTCCCACGTACGCCTCTCTCCTCTTGATATTTTCGAAATAATGGTTTATACTTCCTGAGTAATTGCACTTTTTGCCCTTGTAGCTCAACTGGATAGAGCGCTTGGCTTCGGACCAAGAGGTTGTGGG
>CAZDCJ010000042.1:0-8840 GCA_964503935.1 uncultured Candidatus Saccharibacteria bacterium | reverse complement strand
TATTTACCTATACCAATTATACATCGTCTGTGATTTTTGCTTTATTATACCCGGGAAACGTGAATATCGGAATTAACCGAATCAGTAAGAAAAACTCTATATCCTGCGATGAATCCTACAGTTTGTCATTCTTGTAAGAATCCCTCGTACTTCATCCGATGCAGATGATATGATCCGTGTCGATTATATCGTTTAAGGGATTCCTGCCGGAATGACAGAAAGGAAGGTTTCTCGGATGCATATGGAGCCTTGATATTTGAAAGGGTGTATCCTGTTTAGTCATGGATTCCCGTCTTCATAGGAATGACAAGATAGAGTATCTTTCCGTCGAGAGACAGATCGCCGGATAAAGGAAGCGATTCCGATATTCACGTGAGAAACGCCTTCCGCATACTTCTGATATCGTCGCTATCTGTGGCGGGTAAGATGAAATAAAAGCCTCGGAGATGATTTTCCAAGGCTGTTTTAAAGGACATTAAATACCAGATAGAACAGGGCATAGAATATCAATCCCATCATGAGAGACGGGATAAGGACATCTGATGCTATGTTGCGAAGATACATTTTTTGTTTTCTTTCCTTCCCTTCGCGTATCCATCTCTGATGTCTCAGCGTAATCAGGGCATAGATCTTTGCCACCGAGACGATGAAGTTCATGAGGATATATGCTGGCAGGAGGATGATATCTCTCGGGCGACGTCTGAGATGCGGAAATATCTTTATCCCGCGGCTGAGAAGCCACCAAGCGATCAGGCCGAAGGCTACGATCCATGCGCCGTGATATACCGCATGGATGAAGAAGATTGGCGCGAGCAAGGTGGTGAAAGGGGAGATGAATCTGTCCAGCATATAGAAGGCTATATACGGATGCCTCCAAGTCCAGGATTGTCCCAGGCTCACCAGGTCTGAATTGAAGCTGTTCCTCGTCCAGCGGACCCTCTGGTTCCAGAATGTTCCGAAATCCGGAGCCGCGCTCGAATACACCTGAGCGCTGCTCTGGAAGGCGCTGTGCCCTCCGGCATCCTGGTGGTAGCGCGTCAGGCACTTATCGTCTCCCGATTCTTTTTTCCTTCCGAAGATGTATTCGTTCTGGAACGCATTCAGGATCGGCAGCAGGATATTCCTTCGATAGAACGCAGTCCGGCCGGAAAGGCATGTGAGTACATGTCCCATGGCGGTCTGTGACGGCCATTCGTCGGAATTGCGCAGATCCCAGAATATGTCCGTGATCTTCTGGAAGATTGACGCGCTTTCCAAGACATTCTGCCGGGTGATGACTCCTCCGACCCTGCTGTCGAGAAACGGTGCCAGTGCCTTGTCTCTGAGATCGTTTTCCCATACGGTGTCGCTGTCCACCAGGGCGACGAACTCATGTCTCGCTTCTCGGATGCCTTTTGCCAGCGCGGCTCTCTTACCGGGCGTGTCTGTTATGGCAATCCTTATATCAGCCAGTGGATTCTTTTTTACAAATCCGCGGCAAGCTTCGATGCTTTTCTTGTCCGATGCGTCTATGACGAGGATGATCTCTTCCGGAGCATTGACCAGCCAAGAAAGCAATGCGCGGCGAAGCAGCTCCGGATCTTCGTCATAGACGGGCACTACGATACTGAAAGCCATATCTGTCGTCCTCGGATCCGTAGGAACCGGGCGGTAGGATCGGGCTGCTACCTTCTTGATGAGCCAGACGGTCCATCTCCATAGTCCTATAAGTCCGATCGGTATTACGTAGCGCAGATATTCCGGCGTTACGAAAGGCATCCTGAATTCCCTCCGGCAACTTTTGCAGCCTCCGAAGGACAGTCTGTCTTTTTGGGCACGATGTCTCTTCTTTCTGTCACGTTTTCTATCATCTCGTTCGTCCTGATGACTGCTGCGAGCAGTGGCATTTCTATCCCGAGCCCGGATGCGAACTCATGGAATCCTTTCGTATCTTTGGGCAGGCATGATCCGCTGTAGGGATATCCGCCCCGAAGTCCGTAATCCGGGTTCCAACATGCTTCTGCCGTGCGGGAAACGATGCTTAGCGCCTCGTTCGTGTCTATGCCTATGCGTTCTCCCAGCCTCCACATCTCGTTTGCAAACGATATCTTGGCTGCGTTGACCAGGTTGTGCGCATACTTGATGAATTCTGCGGTCCTGAGATCGACGCGGAAGATATCGCTTCCGAAATCCTCATACAGTCCTGCTAGCCGGTCACCGGATAGCTTATCAAGCTGCCCGATGACTATCGCGCGCGGATGCAAAAAATCTTCCCTGCTTGATCTTTCCCTCAGGAATTCGGGCTGTACGCAGACACCGAAATCCTTCCCGGCTGATAAGTCGGAGCTTTGCTCGAGCAGAGAGATAAGAAGCTGCTTCGTAGTTCCCGGAGGAACCGTGCTTCGGATTACGACCAGAGGCCTTTCGTTTTCAGTCACTATGGACCTTAGATGAGGTCCATAGGCGGTAATGGCATCGGTCATGTGCTCGAGATTTACGCTCCCGTCGGGACTCTCTGGAGTGGATACGCAGAACATCACTATATCTGCTCTTATCCCATCCATCTTTTCTAGAGTCATTACAGTTTCCCCTTGAGACTCAAGATTCTCCGTCAATCTTTCATCTATATCGACATAGGTAATACTGTGGCCGTGTTCCTTCAGTCCGGAGCCCGTAGCCTGTCCGACTACGCCCGAACCGATTATGACTATATTTTTTCCCATTCGTGTCCTCCCGTTGCGTTTTTGTTAAGGTGCTTTCTGTTAATTAATGATACAACGGAATGAGGAAGGAGTCCAGGATTTGACACTCTTATTCCTTCTGTTATAATGTTTACAGATTAAGATAGATTCAGTGAAAACCTTCCGACGGATTGGTTTTTTTTAAAATCAGGGGCCTATTTTAAATCCGGCATAGATAATCAAATCAGACACAACTATGGAACAGAAACAGTTCGCGCTGGCCTTGAGCCAGATCTGCGAGGAAAAGGGGATTCCCAAGGAAAAAGCGATGGAAATCGTGGAGGCGGCAATCGCGGCGGCCTACAAGAAAGATTACGGCGAGAAAGGCCAGGTCATCGAGGCTAAGTTCGACGAGGAGACTGGAGAAGTGAAAGCTTACCAGGTCAAGGTCGTGGCAGAAATGACTGCCGAAGATGAAGAAGAAGATGTGCCCGAAGAGGCAGAGGTGCAGGAAGAGGGCGTCGACGGCGAGGAGCCGAAGAAGAAATTCAACCCGGAGAAGAATATCACTCTCGAAGACGCGGAGAAATTCAACAAGAATGCCAAGCTGGGCGACGAGATCCGCATCGAGCTTCCTCCGCACAACGACTTCGGGCGTATTGCCGCGCAGACGGCCAAGCAGGTCATGATCCAGAAGATCCGCGAGGCGGAGAAGGAGGCGGTCTTCGAAGAGTTCAAGGACAAGGAGGGCGAAGTCGTGAATGGGACCGTGCAGCGTGTCGAAGGAAGGAATGTCTTGGTGGACGTCGGAAAAGCGGTCGGAATCCTTTATCCGGCGGAACAGATTAGTGGCGAGAGATATCAGGTAGGTCAGAGGCTCAAGGTCTATATCGCGAAAGTCTCACAGGAGACGAAGGAGGCAAATCTCGTCCTCTCCCGTACCAGCGAAGAAATAGTGAAGAAGCTCTTCGAATTGGAAGTGCCGGAAATCTACGCGGGGACGGTGGAAATCAAGGGTGTTGCCCGTGAGGCAGGCTCCCGGAGCAAAGTGGCAGTGACTTCGAATGAAGAAGGCATTGACCCGGTAGGCTCGTGCGTAGGACAGAGAGGCGCCCGCATCCAGACTATCATCAATGAGCTAGGCGGCGAGAAGATCGATATCATCGAATGGAACGACGAGGCCAAGAAATATATCCAGCACGCCCTGTCGCCGGCCAAGGTCGCGAGCATCCTTCTTGATGAAGAGAGGAAGGTGGCGACCGCATTGGTGGCCGACGACCAGCTCTCGCTCGCTATCGGCAAGAACGGACAGAACGTGCGTCTGGCGACGAAGCTGACAGGCTGGAAGATAGACGTGGTAGAGAAGAAGAAAGAAGCAGTCGAGGCGGAAGCGGAGCCGGCTGAAGCCAAAGAGGAAGGCGAGAAGAAAGAGGAAGTTGAGGAGTAAGTTTGAAAATAAGGTCGAAAGCCGTACTTTTGATTGTCATTCCGGAATTTCGTTACTACGAAATATCCGGAATCCCGCTACTATGCACGCGTGATTTTATGCTAATGCTGTATCTTATTGTTTTGCCGGCTTAACTTCGGGATCCCGGATATTTCTCTTCGAGAAATTCCGGGATGACATGCAGGGGTAAGGACTATTAAAATTTAAAAGAAGAAAAATGGCAACGAAGACAATAGTTATCGGGCACAAGAACCCGGACACCGACTCGGTCTTATCTGCGATATTGGTTTCCAAATTCTCCAAGAAGATATTGGGTTTCGAAGCGGAGGCTCGAGTTGCGGGAAGTCTCAATAATGAGACGAAATATATCCTTGGGCTTGCAGGGGAAACCAAGCCGAAGATGATCAAGAAGATCACCAATGAGAGCGTGGTGCTGGTAGATACTACAGAGCCGAGTCAGGTCATCGAAGGGCTTACGGAAGACAACCTCGCAGGCATCATCGACCATCACAATCTGGGGGGGCTCAAGACTTCTAAAGCCGTCTATACGCGGATCGAGAATATCGGCTGCGTCTGTTCGCTCGTCTACAAGATCTGTAAGGAAAAAGGCATCAAGATAGACAAGAAGGCCGCCACTCTCATGATGGCGGGAATCATTTCCGATACCTTGAATCTTACTTCTCCTACAACCACGGCGGAAGACAAGACATTCCTTCGGGAACTTGCCGGTATCGCCAAGGCGGACGTGAAGCAGTTTGCTACTAAGCAGTTCGAAGCGAAATCAAGCCTTAAGGGTATCTCGCTTGATAAAGTGGTAGAATCCGACTACAAAGAATTCGAGATGGGTGGAAAGAAAGTCGGTATCGGCGTCTGGGAGACTACCAATCCCGAGAGCGTGAATGCGAGCGCGGAGAAGATCATGCAGCTTCTCCAAGTAAAGAAAGTGAACGAGAAGATAGACTATATCCTATTCGGAGTAGTGGACATCCTCAAGAATGATTCTTACTGCTATATCATCGGCGAGCCGGAGAAAAGCCTCGTGAAGACGGTATTCGGAGTCGAGACCAAAGACGGCATGGCGCTGCTCAAAGGAGTCGTATCGCGCAAGAAGCAGATGGTGCCGCCGCTCATGAGCTATTTTACGAAATAACAACCAGATGTCATTGCGAATTGAGCTAAGGCAGATATTATGTGTCATTCCGGAATTTTACGTAAGTAAAATATCCGGAATCCCGGTATTCTTGGTCTGAAATCGGGATCCCGGATATCTCTCTGCGAGAGATTCCGGGATGACATGAAAGAGTATGCTGCTCCTACTATGCTTGCGGCCTTGGAATGACAAATAAATAATCAGAAGAAGAAAATTATGGAAAATACGATAAAGGACTTGGAAAAATCACAGAAGGAAATCTCGGTCACTGTTCCGGCCGCGGATATGGAAAAATATGTAGAGAAGGCGACTGAAGAGATTGGCAAATCGATAGAAGCGGATGGCTTCCGCAAGGGCAAGGTCCCGAAGGATATAGTGCGGCAGAAAGTGGGCGACGGTAAGATTTACGAAGAGGCCGCGCACATGGCTATCGAGGAGAATTATATCGAGATACTCAAAAGCAATTCCGAGATATTCGCTTTGGGGCAGCCCCGCGCGGAGATCACCAAGATGGCGCCTGGAAACGATCTTGAATTCAAGATGACCATATCCGTGATGCCGAAGGTGGAACTCGGGGATTACAAGAAGGTGACCGGCAAGAAGAAAGTGAAAGAAGTGGAGGAAGCGGACATTGAGAAGCAGGTGGATGAGTTGCAGAAGAGGCGCTCTGCTTTCATCACCAAGGACGAACCGGCGGCCAAGGATGACCGCGTAGAGATCGATTTTGAGGTGCGTGTTGGCGGTGTGAAGATCGAAGGCGGGGAGAGCAAGAACCACCCGCTGGTCGTAGGCGAAGGGAAGTTTATTCCGGGCTTCGAGGACAAATTGGTCGGGATGAAGAAGGACGACGTGAAGGAATTCGAGCTCCAGTTCCCAGAGGACTACAAGGCGGACCTTGCCGGGAAGATGGCGAGCTTCAAGGTGACTATGGACTTGGTGCAGAAGATTGAGAAGCCGGAGATTAATGACGAATTTGCCAAGAGTCTAGGACTCAAGGATTTGGAAGAATTAAAGTCTAACATCCGCAAGAACATGGAGCACGAAGAAGAGCATCACGCCGAGCACGAGCTTGAGCATGAGCTTATCGACCAGGTGGTGGCGGATCTGAAAGCGGATATACCGGACATCCTGATAGACGCGGAGGTGGGCAATATGATTGCGGAATTCAAGGGAAATCTCAGCCAGGCAGGCGTGGAATTCGAGGAATATATGAAGAATGCCAATGCGACCGTGGAAAGTCTTCGGGAAGAGTGGAAGCCGATCGCGGAAAAGAAAGTAAGGGAGCATCTGGCGGTCCGCGAGATCGCGCTTCGGGAGAATATCGGAGCGACCGAAGAGGAAATCACTGAGAAAGTGGATGAGACCCTCAAATATTACCCGAACGCGGATGATATCCGCGGTAAGATCGATATGGGTCGCTTCCGCGAATACGTCGGTGGGAACATCCTTCGCGAAAAGGTGGTAAAATTCCTTATGGAAATCGCGGAGAAGAATTAGATTTTTTTAGATGAAGTATATGCGAGAAAGCAGATTCATTTCTGCTTTTTTCTTTTCGTTACATTACCTGTCATTGCGAGGAGGAGGCATTCGCGACGACGTGGCAATCCCATTGCCATATTTCATAAAATTTTATCTGACGTTTCTTCCGCATAGGCTCGGGATTGCCACGTCGGAGTACCTCCTCGCAATGACAGGTAATATTCCTTTATGACATTAATACTCTTTATCTTCCCAAAACCCGCAAAATCCATTATACTTAGGGCGTAATAATTAAGCTCAAATATATGTTGATTCCGACAGTAATCGAAAAATCAAGCGACGGAGAAAGAGCATATGATATATATTCGCGGCTTCTCAAGGACCGCATCATCATGCTGGGCGGGCCGATAAATGATGCCGTGGCGAACACTATCATCGCGCAGCTGCTTTTTCTCGACAAGCAGGACAATAAGACGGACATAAGCCTGTATATAAATTCTCCCGGGGGAGTCGTGACTTCCGCCTTGGCTGTCTATGACACTATGAATTTTATCAAGGCCGACGTTTCGACGGTCTGCATCGGCATGGCCGCATCGGCCGCATCGCTTCTCTTATCTTCGGGTACGAAAGGCAAACGCCTAATCCTTCCGAATGCCGAAGTGATGATCCACCAGGTCATGGGCGGCGCCGAAGGGCAAGCGAGCGACATCGAGATTTCCGCCAAGCATATCCTCAAGACCAAGGACGCATTAAATAAGATCCTCGCGAAGAATACCGGCCAGCCGCTCTCGAAGATCGAGGCTGATTCCGATCGCGACTACTACATGGATGCGGAAGAGGCGAAGAAATACGGGATTGTGGATAAGATAGTGAAATAAAATTATTTAAGATGGCTTAGTTTCATTTTATTTCTTACATTTTGAAATAAATTAATTTTTTAGTTATTAAAAAATGGATCCTGTATTAATAGTTGTTTCTGCTGTAAAAGCGTTAATTGTTTGGTTTATTGTTATGCTTGTAGGAACGAACCTTGCGGGTCTTGTGGGGAGAGGAATATGGGAAGGGTCTTCAGCTGCATACAATGGACCTATAGACAAGGAGGCAAAAAGATTTAATAATATCATTAATGTTTTTTCTGTATTTCTCGCTGTAATGCTTCTTGTTGCGGTTTACAAATACCTAGGAATTATATTTTTGATCGCTTTGCTCCTTACTATGATAAGCAGAGCCCCAGATCTCTATTGGGAGATAAGAGTTCTTCCAAAAAAACTAAACCTTCCGTATCCTCTCCCAAGAGATGTTATTAACAGGGAACTAGCAAAAGAAATTAAAAAACAGAAGTCATTTCAGGATTATATTATCGCATCGTTAACATGGATAGCTTTAATTATTATATTTGTTTCTTTATTGTAAATAATTTATTTGTCATTCCGGCCTCGTGCCGGATTTTTTGTGTCATCCCGAGCACTTGGAAAGGCCAAGTATAAACTTTTAGAGTCATGTAATTCGAATATATTATCCTGCATGGATCCGGATTCCCTCTTTCGCGAAAACGACAGACGAGGGAGGGGGTAATAGATGATCATTACGTATTTCGTAGAGACGTAGCACTGCTACGTCTCTACCCGGGATAGTGGCAGATATCTTATGAGGAATTGCTTTGCACAAGCCCAACATCCGACTATTTGACAAATATTTTTAATCCTGTAGAATAGCTTTGTTAGCCTAAAAAACTAATAAAAAGTAGGTTCACTTTTTTCACAATCCGGGGGTTTATACAGCTGAAAGTCTGGTCCGGAAAAGGGCTTGACAAATGTTTTATTTGCCCTATGATAGAGAAGTGGATTGAAAAGGAAAGTTCATTGAAAATTTGGCAAATATGAAAGTAAGGTTTTTATATAGTTATATAAAACTTTTCCACTTGAATTATGTTTTTTGTGTAGATGTTCTGTGTCTAAAAGAAAAAACTTTCACAAGACTCAACGAGTCTTTATTATAGTTCATATTTCTCTAGTTCCGTTTGAGTACTGGAACTTCAGAAGAACATAATTTTATTGAGAGTTTGATCCTGGCTCAGGATGAACGCTAGCGGCGTGGATAAGGC
>CAZDCJ010000041.1:0-8871 GCA_964503935.1 uncultured Candidatus Saccharibacteria bacterium | reverse complement strand
AGGAGATATTTGGCATTAGCAGAAGCCGCGGAATCAAGCGCCAGAATATAATCTATCATTTGCAACCGAATGGAATCGAGATTCTGATTATCGAGATCAGTACTTTTGAGCATAGTCAGATAATTCTCAGCTTCGGTCGTGCTTATACCCTGCCTTTTCGCAGCCTCAATAGAATCATAGAGAGCCGCCAGATAGCGCATATCATTGGCCCCTTCCCGAAAACCTTCCCACTGGATGGTATCAACTACGCCGTCCATCGTAGGATATGCGAATATGTGTTCACGATAATGGGACGTGTCCCCTCCCGCATAATCGAAATCATTCCACACGTCCACCGTCGCCCACTGGTAAGCAAAATCCATAGCACCGTCATAATCGAGTTGCCAGATATTAAGGCCGTAATTCTGTCGGAAAGTACGCGGATATTCTGGCACGGCCTGCGGGGAGTTATAAAGATACACCTTATGTCCGTAGGAATGATACTTGATCGCCAAATCCGGCCAATAATTACCGGCGATAAGGATATCCAAGGCGTTGGCCGCATCATCAGCATAAATATCCTGCCATTCGGCAGTGAAATGAAATGCTCCAGCGGCATGCTGACTGGCAATCAGTGTCTTATCCACCTTAGCTTCGTCCGGTCCGTAGAAAAAAATATTCTTTACCCCGTACGGAGCTGTCAGGGCTTTGTAATAAGAAATGTCTTCTGTCTCTATCCAATCCGCTACATAATAAAGGTTAGTATTGTCCATGCCCGCATTCAGCCGGTCTTGAAGCCGCTGTTTAAGATCATTTTCGCCGTCCATCGGATAAAGAGTCGGATTGGTGACGTTGTGTTTCTTCATATCCGCAAGCTCGGCGACATGCTGTTCGTGGGTCTTCTCAGCCGAACCGATCCCCCCGCTGCCACGCAAGGTTCCAGAGTAGTAGATACTATATTCCACATCTGGTTCGGGCAAAAAAATAGGCAGCACCGTCAAGTTCACAGCGAGCGTCTTTAGAGTCTGGCCGCCGCTCATAAGGGCGATGGTACCGGCATAGTTTCCCCCCGCCGTCCCTTCCGGGACATGAAAAGTGATCCAGAATTGTTTGTTGTAACTTGCCGGAAGATTGACCGGCTGGAGAGTCGCCGCGTCTTTGACCGGCCGCTCCGAAAGAGTAATCACTTTTCCATGGATCCCTTCTGAAGCAGAGGAGATATCGATATAGGACCCGGTAGTGAGCTTAAGATAATTCTTACCGTTCGGATTGGAAGCGTTCCATCGGCCCCAGGTATCCCCTTCCACTTTTACCAGCGAATCATCGTTAAGCAGAAGCTCCGGCGTAAGATAACGGCCGCTGCCGTTTTCGACCGCTTCCCAAGTGGAACGATAGTCGCCTTGATACCAGCACTTGACCGCCTTGATGTCGATAGCGGCACTCGCTATAGCGTTTCCGCCTCCAGTAAGCACAGACGGCTGGACTTGGAGCGCGCTAATGGCCTCACTTGAATTAACCACAAAACTGGCTGCGCGATATTCGCCGGGAGATAATCGGTCAGAAATCGCGCTGGAAATATAAGATGAGGATACTGCGGATTTCGGAAGGATCTTCGTGTCCGAGATGGCCGGTACCACATAAGTCGTAATGACCGGAGACGCTTGGGCAACTTTTGCCGGCGGCATCGCTCCGGATGGCAGCTGGGAGAGGATGAGAGAGACCAAAACAACCAGACCCGCACCAGCACGGATATATCTCCTCATAAAGCGACGAATGTCATCCATATACTGGGAGCTTTAAACGATTATTAGATAAGAATCGGCTGATCCCAGCCCTGATTCCGACAGAAAACCGCGATTATCGGCGATCCGCACTGGCCCATCCGCATACCTTTACTCTCCTTCCCTTTAATACCCAGCGCTTATGCCGCATACCCGCATCTTATATAGTCCACCTCCCGTATCAGAGATGAGAGAAACAAGAAGAAACGCGATTTTTCGCGTTTCTTCCAGAGTCGAAATTACTTCTTCTTCGCTTTTACGACCTTCTTCCTCGTGCCGATAGTGCTAAGATTGAGCGTGGTCTTGAGTACCGTGTCAGGCGTGACCGAGATACTGTCGATGCCTTCCTTCATCAGCCATTCGGCGTATTCCGGGAAGTCGGAAGGCGCCTGCCCGCAGATACCCACTTTGCGCTTGCGCTTGTGCGCCCCGGCAATCAATTGGCGGATCAGGATCTTCACCGCTTCATTCTTCTCGTTGCCGATATGCGCAAGGGTGCCGTTATCGCGGTCGAGTCCCAGAGTGAGCTGGGTAAGGTCGTTGCTGCCGATAGAAAAACCATCGAAAATCTTGGCGAACTCGTCCACGAGGATAATATTTGCCGGGATTTCCGCCATGACAAATACCTTCAACCCGTTCTTTCCCCGCTCGAGTCCCGCCTTCTTCATGATCTCAATCACGCTCTTGCCTTCGTCGAGAGTGCGACAGAACGGGATCATCACGATTACGTTAGTCAGCCCGAACTCTTCGCGCACCCGCTTGATCGCTTCGCACTCTAGAGCGAAAGCGGCGGCATATTTCTCGTCATAATATCTGGAAGCTCCGCGCCAGCCGATCATCGGGTTCTCTTCCTTCGGCTCGAAGTACTGCCCGCCGATAAGGTTGGCATATTCGTTGGTCTTGAAATCGGAGAAACGCACGATCACGTCCTTGGGGTAAAAAGCTGCGCCTAATTTTCCGATGCCTTGCGCCAGTTTGTCGATGAAGAATTCCGTCTTGTTCTTGTAGCCATAAGTGATCTTATCGATGACCTTGGCAGTGTGGCGGTCGATATGCACATTCTTTATCTTCCCGTCCATGGCCAGAAGCGCCAATGGATGGACTCGGATGGAATTGTTGATGACGAATTCTTCCCGCGCCAATCCCACGCCGTCATTAGGAATTAGGGACTGCGTAAACGCCTGTTCCGGCTCGCCCAGGTTCATCATGATCTTCACGTTCTTAGGCCGTTTGAGCTTCTTGAGGTCGGTCTTCTTGACCTCGAATTTCAGTACGCCGTCGTAGGCGTATCCGGTCTCCCCTTCCGCGCAGGAAACCGTGATATCCCTGCCGGTCTTGATCATCTCGGTCGCGTTGCGCGTACCGACGATGCATGGGATGCCAAGTTCGCGCGAGATGATGGCTGCATGGCAAGTCCTTCCGCCCGAGTTGGTGACAATCGCCGAAGCCATCTTCATGATCGGCTCCCAGTCCGGATCGGTCATCTCGGTGACGAGCACCTCGCCCTTATTGAAATCGCCGATGTCCGAGACGTCTTTGATCACATTGGCTTTGCCATGTCCGATCTTGTAACCGACGCTCGCCCCAGAGCACAGGATCTTGCCTTTCTCTTTCAAGAGATACTCCTCGAGGAAATTGCTGTCGCGGTTACTCTGCGCCGTCTCGGGCCGGGCCTGCACGATATAAAGCTTGCCCGTGATACCGTCCTTGGCCCACTCCATGTCCATCGGACGCTTGTAGTGCTCCTCGATGAGAGTCGCCCAGCGCGCCAATTGGAGGACTTCGGCATCACTCAGACAGAAACGGCGACGATCCTCCATGGACACCTTGACGTTCTTGGTCACATTCCGACCTTCGGTAGAATAGATCAGTTTCTCTTCTTTGAAGCCCAGACGCTTTTCCACGATCGGCTTGAAGCCTTGTTTGAGAGTCGGCTGAAAAATATAGTATTCATCAGGATTGACGCGGCCTTTCACGATGTTCTCGCCGAGACCGTAAGAGCCGTTGATGACTACCGCATCACGGAAACCGGACTCGGTATCGATGGAAAACATGACGCCACTGACCGCCTTGTCAGAGCGCACCATCTTCTGCACCCCCACAGAAAGGGCGATATTGAAATGGTCGAACCCGCGATCGACGCGGTAGGATATGGCGCGATTAGTGAAAAGAGAAGAAACGCATTGCTTAGTGGCATAGAGGATATCATGCACGCCCCGCACATTGAGATAGGACTCCTGCTGACCGGCAAAAGACGCATCCGGCAAGTCCTCGGCGGTCGCGCTGCTGCGCACGGCCATATCGGCACGCGCTCCGTATTGCTGTTCTATCTTGCGATAGGCCTTAGTGATTTCATCTTTGAAATCCTGCGGGAATTCCGCCGCCATGATCGCGTGACGGATCTTCTCGCCGCGCGTAGCCAGGTTTTCCATATCGCGCGTGTCGAGATCCTTAAGGATGCTCCTGATCTCATCCATCAGTCCCGACTCCTTCATGAAGTAGCGATAAGCATACGCCGTAGTCGCAAACCCGTTAGGAATATTCACCTTCTTGCCGGTAAGCTTCTGATACATTTCCCCCAATGATGCATTCTTGCCGCCTACGAGAGCAACATCCTTGTTGGTCACTTCATCGAACCACAAGACCAGCTCCTCTTTTCTATTTTTCGCCATAGAAATTCTTTTATTTGTTTAAGATATCGATTTAATTATATCACAATTCCTCCAAGGCAAGAACTCTTTACAAAAATGACCGGGCGTCCTATACTGCCAGGTTCTCCGAATCCGCCGTAAGAAGAAAGCGTAGCGGCCCGAAGACAAGATCAAAGGCAATCAAGAAGGAAGAAATGGAATATAAAAGATTTTTCACACGCCTCATCTGCCTGTCAGCCATGCTTCTGATGAGCGGGTGCCTCGCTACCGGCTGCGACACGCGACCGGAAGAGGTGGAATATGGAAACCTTACCCTCATTGCGACCTTGGCAGAAGACGCGGGCATGGCAATCGTAAGAGATGAGATGCCCTGCGGATTCCGAGCAGAAGAAGCAGGTAATGAGATCTCGTTCATGAGAGAGGCGGAGAAAAATAACACCACCATTATCCATGTCATCACGATGACACAGGAGAATCTCTGGACCCAGAAAACGATATATCGGGAGAGAGAAAATATATGGCCATAGGAAACGGCGGGGAGGCTCTACTCGTATTTGAGAGAAGATGTCTCGATCCGGACTACCCTCGCCTCTTAGGAAACGAATCCAGGATATCCTACGATCAACAACCGGCATCGAGTCTGCCCGAACTAAGGCAGACTTTTTTCATGCGCAAGATCGGGCAAGCGTCAAAAAAGACAGGTTCCCCTGCCTTTCGGACATCCGTACGGATCAGAGACTATCTACCGAGGTGACAACCTGCGGATCTGGCTGCGTCGCTACCGGACCGGAATAAGAATATTCCAATTGCGTTATGGTCAGCGCGACAGAAAAACACATAAGAAGGATTACCGTAAGGACGATGACTGAACCGCTCTTTACAAGAAGCGATACTGATTGCCGGTCAGCGGCACTGGCATTGCCGGGATTGGCCGCCTTGATGTCTTCGAACATCGCGTAGAGATAGACCACCGCCCAGCCTGCCAGGACATAGTTTCCCGCTTCCACGATAAAGCCGAGACCGGGAGTGAAAGTAGAAATAACCGTGAGAGTGAGGAGCGTGAGGACGAAGAAGAGAAGGAAACTGCCGGCCTTCTCAAAGATGTCCCGCTTGTTCTTATTGATGAGATAGAAGGAATGATCCAGAGATTCGCGTACCGGCATACCATGCATGATGACATCGAAGAACAGGAAATACTGCCAGGTGTACGCGTAGATCGCACAGACCGTGAGTATCAGGGAGACAAAGAAGATAAGGAATGCCACCAGCATACCGAAGATGACAGAGACGCTCTGCATATATGAAATGATGCTGATGAATGCCCCCGCCATCACGACAAAAAGGGAGAGGAATATGAAAAGGACTATGAGATTGGAGGCCACCAGCAGATAGAAGGCCAGCGAACCGGCATACGGCCTCACCTTGGGAATAGCCCGGCGCAGCGCCTGCCGTATCCTGACATTCTTATTCCGGACGACTTCCAGGAACATCAGGTTCTGGACCATGGCGATGAGCAAGATAGCGCAGAATACCACGAGCAGTGCGAGGAGGATCGCCGTGTTGCTTCCCTGGAAGAGCGCCAGTGCCAAGAAGACCGTACCCGTGAAAAGGACGCATACGATCGACAACAGGAAGATGTAGAGGAACTTCAGGAACCTTTCCTTGAACATCTTCCAAGAAACTTTCATGAGATCATCCGCACTCAGAGTTTCTCTTGAGGATTGTTTTTCCATAATCGTTTTTGTTAGTATTTGTTTTTGTTAACGTATGAGAACCATACACATTCCTGATCTGATTTTCCCTTCCTGATATCTCTTGATCCTATTATACGGATTTTGCATACTTTACGCAACAAGTCCGGACAGGTCCGAAGCGAAGGCAAGAATCCGGCTTACAAAAAACTCTGACTCGGTATCGGATCAGAATCTCACCCTCCTCATGTCTTGCCACGAGTCACGCTTGATCCTGATATGTCCGAAAGAGTATCGGGATCACTTCTTCGGATCTAATGGATCACGCCTCCGATTATCCGCTTCTTCTTTGTCCGAAGCGCCATCGCCGTCGGTATCGACGACTTCCGGATCCGTGCCCAGCCTCTTCTCATCCGCATTCCCCAATCCGTCGCCATCAGTGTCCAGCTGCGCGTTAGCACCCCTGGGGTCATAGCCTTTCTTCGTCTCCTCGCCGTCTTCCATCCCGTCGCCGTCGGTGTCGGGATTGATAGGATCCGTACCCCACTTCCGCGCTTCTTCATAATCAGAAAGTCCGTCACCGTCCGTGTCTTTCTTTCCGGTATCCGTCCCCAGATCCCTCTCCTCGTAATCATAGAGTCCGTCCAGATCCGTATCGGTCTTATCGGAAGTAATTTCCGCCTTCTTCCTCTCCTCCTCCATCTGCTGTTCCTCCTGCCGATGCCTCTTGGATTCCTCTACCGTGAGTCCGGGCAGGACAAAGACAGCAAGGATCAGGAATGCGACAAGGATCACTTTCTTGGAAATCTTCATTTCGAATATTTAACCTTCTTAAATTTCAAAAATCTTATGGCGATATCGTGGGAAAGACATACCTCTGAACCTCATCCTTTTTCGATATCCATTCCCCGGAGCGCCGCGATCCTTTCCGCGACAGGCGGATGGGTGGAAAATAATTTGCTCACCTGGCTACCTTTGAAGGGATTAGCGATATAGAGATGGGCGGTGGCGCGATTGGCAGCTTCGAGCGGCTCCTGATCAGTCGAGATCTTCTCGAGCGCCGAAGCGAGCGCGTCCGGATAGCGCGTGAGGAGCGCCCCATCGGCATCGGCAAGAAATTCGCGCTTGCGGGATATCGCCAATTGGATAAGCGTGGCAAAGAGCGGCGCGAGGATCGAGAGCAGTACCGCGAGGATCGTGATATAAAGATTGCCGCCCCGGTTATCATTATCCCGTCCGCCCCACCACATGGCATGGCGGAAATAGTCCGCAAGGAGCACGACGATGCCTACCAGGACCACCACGACGGTCGAAAGGAGTATGTCGCGGTTGCCGACATGGGAGAGCTCGTGCGCGATC
Organism: uncultured Candidatus Saccharibacteria bacterium; assembly: GCA_964503935.1. Classification (GTDB taxonomy): domain Bacteria; phylum Patescibacteriota; class Minisyncoccia; order JAHIHE01; family JAGLIN01; genus STD2-77. The sequence goes on along the minus strand of CAZDCJ010000041.1, from coordinate 1,410 downwards.
ACGCCTTCCAGCTCACTGCGGTCGAGCTTGGCCAAAAGGCCGGAAGTCACCGCGATGACCGCGTGTTCCGGGTCGCGGCCGGTCGCGAAAGCGTTCGGTGCCGTATCGTCGATTATATATATCTTCGGCACAGGCAAGCCGGCGGTGATGCAGAGATTCTCCACCAGACGGTAGAGCTCCTTGTTGTCTTCGAATTCCACCCGGTGCGCCCGGCTCATGGAGAGCACGATCTTGTCCGAATACCAATAACTTCCGACGCTCATCAGCGTGGAGAAGATGACCGCGATATAAAGCAAGGTACTGTCCCCCATCGCCTCGGCAAAGACCCACCCCACGGCGATAACGAAGATGAGAAAAATAGTTATCAAAAGATAAGTCTTGCGGGTGTTGCTATCAGATTGGGTATAAAGCGTTGCCATATGTGAGGATTAGTCCAATAAACACGATGTCATATATCATCCCAAGACTCGCGAGGAACCCGCGCCGATTACATGGGCACGGGATCCTTCGCGGAGTTTATACTTGGCAAAGCCAAGTGCTCAGGATGACGATATGATACAGCGTCCGGAAGCTTAGAATTCCACCTTCGGCGTCTCTCTTTCCGTCGCTTCCTCGATTTCGAAGAATTCCCGTTGCTTGACCCCGGCGATACCGGCCACGATGCTGTCCGGGAAGACCTGGATCTTGGTATTGAGGTCGCGGACATTGCCGTTGTAGAAGCGGCGAGCCGCCTGGATTTTGTTTTCCGTGTCGGAAAGCTCGCGCTGGAGCTCGAGGAAATTGGTGTTGGCCTTGAGGTCCGGATAGTTCTCCGCGACCGCAAAGAGGCTCTTCAAGGTTCCGGAAAGCGCGTTCTCGGCGGCGCCTTTCTCGGCGGCAGTAGTCGCGCCCATCGCCTTGGTGCGCGCCTCGGTCACCCGCTCGAAAAGTCCGCTTTCGTGGGAGGCGTAGCCTTTGACGGTATTGATAAGATTGGGGATGAGGTCATAGCGGCGCTTGAGCTGCACGTCGATGTCGCTCCAAGCTTCATCGGTGCGGACCCTGAGCTTGATAAGGCCGTTGTAGACAAAGACGAACCAGATGGCCAGAAGAGCGACGACTGCCAGAAGGATAGTTAGAAAATCCATATTTTTTCGTTTAAGGATTAAATCGCCCAGATCAAGTATCTGTAAATAAGTTTGATTTTTATGCCGAAGAATGGCTGCCCGACTATCAAAAAACCGCACCTTATTATTTTTATTATAGCATAGCCCCCCGCTTTTTAAAAGAAGGGATTTCGGCGGCCTTTCTCCCCGCTCCGGCTTCCGGCAATAAAGACCCGCACAAAAAACCGGCTCTAAGCCGGCTTCGCTCATGTGCCCTCGACAGGAATCGAACCTATATCACAGGTTCCGGAAACCTGCGTTCTAT
>CAZDCJ010000040.1:6231-9530 GCA_964503935.1 uncultured Candidatus Saccharibacteria bacterium | reverse complement strand
CTGATATAACCACATTTACAATTCTTGTCTTTGGCCTTGGTGCATCCATAATAAACATGGCGGTTATAATCGCCATTTTTTAATTTCTTAAATTTTTCAGTTGCTGAAATGCCGGATCCGCAAAGTCCGCACTTCATTATTTTAGTAAAAGCAAATTCGATATTCTCTTTTCTGACCAGTTGGGAATTCTTCATCCGATCCTGGGCTTTCTTATCGGCCGGAAAGATATTCCGGCTTCCCCTGTTCTGATATATAATGGAAGCAATTAATCCTAACAGCACAAGACTATGGAACAGGACAAGCCGAAAAAGCTACTCGCGATCGTCGTACTGATCCTCAGCACGATCGTCGTGTATTTCGCTCTCATGGACATTCCTAATATAGAAGAAGAATCGACGTCTATTTCGATAGTCGAGACAGACGATTCCGACTCTGATACCGCTGAGAAAACCGGCGGATCCGAAGGAGACGAAGCGGCAGGATTTGCATCTCTAGAAATCACCCTCGTGATGTGGCCGGAAGCCGGGAGCATCGATGCCGAAGAAAAAACTTTTGCCGCGACTGTCCTTACGGCAGACGAAGGAGAGACTTTCGAGGAAGGCCAGGAGATCGAGATCGTGACCGACAGCGCGACCGAGTTCTACAAGATAGTCAATCAAGCTCCGACCGCCGATGATTATTTCGACTTTGCGAAGTTCAATACCCTCATGGAAACTTGGGAAGGGCCGGACTGGCGGTTCACCCTCAAGGGTAATACCCAGGAAGACGGCTCCGTCCTGGCGAGAGAGATCTTTTACCAGATCCAATAGCACTTCGGGGAAATCCCGACGAATATCATGCCAGAGAATGATATTCTCCTTATGATCCTTAAGCTAAGCGATATGCGGATAAGCTTAAGGAATGATATCCCCCTGCAAAGCTCGAAGATCTCCGTCGTGAAAACAGTCCGGAGCACGCGACGGAACATCCCCTTCTTATCGCTTGACCTCAGATATTATGGGTATATAATCATAATAGGCAATGATGGAGAGATCCGATTGCCATCCGATTATCAAGCTAAAATAAATATATGCCAAACATGAATGAAACCGGCCCGACAGGACAAGGTCCGATGACTGGCCGGGGAATGGGTCCCTGCGGAGGAGGATTAAAGGCAGGCAGATGCTGCGGCCGAGGACGCGGGCGGGGACTTCAGAATCCGTTCCGTTCTTCCCAAAATCGGCTTGAGGCCTTGGAGGCCGAAGAAAAGATGCTCGCAAAGGAACTAGAGGCAATCAGGACCGAAAAGCAATCCCTGAAAGGTCAAGAATAACACAGGTACGAGGAACCGGCTCCGTTTGCATGCGGAGCCGGACGATTCCCCGACATAGCCCGTGAAATATAGCATAAATTTTCAAATAGATATGTCGAGACCGAAACTACGCAGACGGATCAACTTCGATCCGAACGTCACATACTTCAAACCTCTGGGAATCCCGATGAGGGATCTTGAGGTGGTCGAATTGACGACGGAAGAGATCGAAGCCTACCGGCTGAGACATATCAAGGATCTGGACCAGAGACAATCGGCCGATAAGATGCGCACCTCTCCCAGTACCTATCAGAGGATATTGTATTCCGCCAACGAAAAGATTGCCGATGCTCTCGTCAACGGCAAGGCCATTAAGATCATTAAGGGATAAAAACATGAAAGTACTCAAATTCGGAGCAGTTTGGTGCCCCGGGTGTCTGGTCATGAGACCGCGATGGAAAGAGATCGAGACCGAGAATCCCTGGCTTGAGACCGAATATCATGATTTCGACCAGGACAAAGAGTCCGTAGAAAAGTACGGCGTAACCGACATCTTGCCTGTCTTTATCTTTTTGGACAAAGAAGGCAATGAATTCCTGCGCTTGGACGGGGAGATAGAAAAGGCTCGATTGATAGGAATAATCAATGAAAATAAAGAAAAATAATCTAAGCAATAAGCCATGAGATACCAGATCGGAAAGATCATAATCATTCTCTTATTCGCACTGCTATGCGCTTGCCAGCCGGCCAGTGCCGGAAATCTTCCCGTAAATGCGTATTTCTTCTACGGGATAGGCTGTCCTCATTGCGCTGCGGAAAAAGAATACCTGGAAATCCTGAAGGAGGAATATCCCGATCTTGAGATCCACGAGTACGAGATCTACCACAATATGGACAACGCCGGCCTGCTCAAGCAAGTTGCCGGAAAGCTGGGCGCCAGGGTGGATGGAGTGCCGTTTCTGGTGATCGGCGATAAGCACTTCACGGGTTATGCCGGCGATACCACGGCGCAGATGATCGGACAACAGGTGAAGACATGCTCTCTTGAGAAGTGCCCCGACCCGGTCGCGGAGATCGAAGAGACGAGGCAAGGGCAACTGCCGCCGGAGAATGACGTTCCGGATGGACAGGACGAAGATACCCAGGACGCCTCTTCGTCCTCCCAAGATGTGCGAAGCAAGATCATAAGCCTTCCCGTCTTGGGAGAGTTCGATGCCATGGATTTCTCCTTGCCGCTCCTTACGGTGGTAATGGGATCCCTGGACGGATTCAACCCCTGCGCCATGTGGACGCTCCTCTTCCTCATCAGCCTGCTCCTGGGAATGAAAGACCGGAAGAGGATGTGGATCCTGGGCGTCACATTCATCGTCGCCTCGGCATCCGTCTATTTCCTTTTCATGTCGGCTTGGCTTAATCTGATTCTCTTTCTCGGATTCGTCATCTGGATAAGGATGCTGATCGGCGTCCTGGCTCTGCTCGGCGGCGCTTATAGCCTGAAAGAGTTCGCGTATAACAAGGAGGCCGGCTGCAAGATTACCGGCGATGAAAAAAGGCGCAAGACATTCGAGAAACTGAAAGCGGCCGTCCAGCAGAACAGCCTGCCGCTGGCTTTGGGCGGTATCATCGTCCTGGCATTCGCCGTAAACCTTGTCGAGCTCATATGCTCGGCCGGACTTCCAGCGATATATACGCAAGTCCTGGCCCTGAACGACATGGCCGGATGGAATTATTACCTGTACATCCTGCTCTATATTTTCTTCTTCATGCTGGATGATCTTTTCGTCTTCTTCGTGGCCATGATTACCCTCGAGATGGCCGGCATTACCACCAGATACGCACGGACATCGCGTCTCGTCGGCGGCTTGGTCATGCTGGCGATTGGAATCCTGCTCATCTTCAAACCGGAAGTCCTGATGTTCGGATGAGCCTATCATCCGGCATATCTCGAGATAATCAGCAAGTAATCGATCCCGCCCCAAGCGGGATTTTTTCAACGAGATAGCGCCTA
>CAZDCJ010000040.1:0-6131 GCA_964503935.1 uncultured Candidatus Saccharibacteria bacterium | reverse complement strand
TCAGCAAGTAATCGATCCCGCCCCAAGCGGGATTTTTTCAACGAGATAGCGCCTAAACATATCAGGAATATCATTCGGTTCATGGAATCCGCGGCGATGTCCGTGCCCGGACCGGATATCTGCCATTACGCCCGGAAAAAATAAATAGCATCGGACTTCTAAGTCGATGCTTCTTCGCAACTTTCACAGGGAATTTCCCCGAATTTCTCCTTATGTCTCAGGCTCTTCCCGGCTTCCCGGATCCAAGAAAAGATCCTTGCCCACGTTTTCCGCCTCTCTCCGGATCCTTCATTCTTCATCTTTATGCCACGAAATACGCCGCTCCATCTTTCATAACCCAATCTTTTTCTTTTTCTTTCCTGCCACAGCCTTAGGACTTCATTTAGAAGATGAGATGCGATAAGGACCCCCAAGGCTACCGCAAGCGGTCCCCACACGAAACACATGATTGCCGTCATCACCACAGATAGAACGATTATCCTCCCTATCCTGGGAACGCCGTTAAGGCGCTTTAACATCTTATCTATAATACCCCCTCCATATATCGGCATAACGCCGAATTTACTAGCCATAATATGATAGGACATTTCTGCCACTTTGTCAAATAGCAGATTTTGCTTTTCTTCTCTGAGGAAACTCGAGGTCTCCGGGGACCTTTTACATATTTTCCTTTCCGTAATATAATAGGAGGACTCATTGCCTCTTTACAAGAGCTCTTGCTCCTTAAGAATCTAAATCAAACATATGCTTCCTCAAGAGATAAAATCCCTCTGGATGGCTACTACTCCTCCGACCGACTATCTTTCGATCGAAAGAGGCGTCACCGCCGATGCGGTCATAGTGGGCGCGGGTCTGGCCGGCCTCGCCATAGCCTATTCCCTGCAAAAGCAGGGGTTCAAGGTAGCCATCCTTGACGCGCACCGCATCGCGACCGGAACCTCGGGCAATACTACCGCCAAGATCACCTCCCAGCACGGACTGATCTACTCGCACCTCCGCTCCGGATTCGGCCGCGCCGGCGCGAAGACTTATGCGGAAGCCAACGAGTGGGCGATCGCGGAAATCGAAAGGACGATAGAGAAGGAACACATCCACTGCGATTTCTTCCGCCTGCCCGCCTACGCCTATTCCGTAACCGAGGAAGGTCGGCGCGATATCGACAGAGAATCCGAAGTCGTCCGCGATCTCGGCCTCCCCCTGGTACGATCGCAGAATATCCCCTATCTCCCCCCGCCCGTGACCGGCGTCATCGGCTTCGATAACCAGGCGTATTTCCATCCGCGCAAATTCTGCCTAAAGCTTGCCGAGATCATCGAGATGCGCGGCGGACTTATCTTCGAGGATTCTGAAGTACTGGATATCCGGGAAGAAGAGGGCGGATGCCTGGTCATCACCAAAAGCTGCAACCTTTCTGCCCGCTATGCCGTCATCGCCACTAACTTCCCATTCATCGGGATCGACGGCCTGGAAAAGCGCCTCGGCAAATCGCACTCCTTCGTCCTCGCCGCCAGATCTGACCGGCCCATCCCCTATGGCATGTTCATCACCGCCGGCGAAGACCGCCTGTCTTTCCGCCCGCACTACACGGGAAGAGAAGAATGGTTCCTTATCGGCGGCGAGAGCCACAAGCTCACGGACGCGGAAGATGACTTCGACCATTTCAAGCGTCTCGAAGAAATCGCTTCGGAACGATTCGTCCTGCGCGAGATCGGCTACAAATGGGCGGCGGAAGATACGATGACTCCCGACGCCGTCGCCGCCATCGGCCGCGTACCCGAAGCCCGGAACATATTCGTCGCGACCGGCTTCAATAAGTGGGGCATGACCACCAGCTTCGTCTCAGCCCGTATCATCACCGACCTCATCGCCGGAAAAGAGACTCTCTGGACCGACCTCTACGACCCCCAGCGGCTTCGAGAAAGCGCCCTTGCGCGCATGGGCCGCGACGCACTCTCGGATATCAGCAGGGCCGTCATCAGACAAGTTGTGCCGGAGAAAATATCGCTTTCCGAGCTCAAAGTCGATAACGACGCGGGCAAGGTCATCGAATACGAAGGTGAGAACCTCGCCGTCTACAAGGACACTGACGGAAAGCTCCATATCCGTTCCGCCACCTGCATGCATCTGGGGTGCACGGTCGGGTGGAACGACGAGGACAAGACGTGGGACTGCCCCTGCCACGGCTCGCGCTACGACAAATTCGGCAAAGTCCTGCGCGGTCCGACACACAAGCCGCTGCGGGAAACGGATATCGGAGAGGAATAGCACGCATCTATTTCTAAATAAAGACCATAGGAATATGGTTTTTATCGTTGTTGGCATATATAGTGATATTAATAATGTGGTGATAGCGCTCCTTTTGGCGAAGACTCTCTTCATGTGTCATCCTGAACTTGTTCGGGAAGGACAAATGAATAATCTTGAGACAGAATCCGGCATTTTGTCATCCAGAGTGGAGCGCAACGCAATCGAGGGATCACTCCATCAGTATAAAAATATCAATCGTGCGGTTTTAACGAAATGAAGGGATTCCTCGGCTCCGTTTCACTCCGCTCGGAACGACAGCACCCAGGATTACCGAATATCAGCTTCTTACCATTAAAATATCAAATCCATGCCCATCCAAACTGCCGCATCAATGACATCATCATCGCCGAACTCGTCTCGGACAAGATTGCCGTCAGAAATGCCGGAGACGCCCTCGACCTCATGGCAAACTGCTATGTGAAGCAGGCCAAGGCGGCGATGATATATGAGAAGGATATCGTACCGGAATTCTTCGACCTCAAGACCGGCATCCTGGGAGAGATCCTCCAGGAGTTCGCGAGCTATGGCTTCCGCCTCGCCATCGTGGGCGGCTTCGGTAAATTCCCCAGCAAGAATTTCCAGGACTTCCTCTACGAGAGCAATAAGGGCGGACGGATGATCTTCGTCAAGAGCAAGGAAGAAGCCTTGAAAAGACTGACAGCCTAGGTTTTGTATTGCGGGAACGGATCTACGATCCGTTCCTTTTGGTTCTATTCCAAGAAATACGTCTTTGAGCCGGATCAAAACGAGAGAAGATCAAAAACTTCAGGGAGCAGGTCGGAGACATTGCTCCCGCTCTTATAGATGCGCATCTGTATTTTGACGGGATGGAGTAGCAGGTTTTAACCTGCGCCGCTGCCCCATGCTGTTAGAACTAAATCTGGAATGCGCGCGGACTGAAGTCCGCTACTCCAGGCCTATATATTTGCCGACGAAAGCGTCCGGATATATAATTCCCATAAGGAATATGGATATTTCCTAATCAAATATTCTTGCCGTCAAACTTATGGACAAACAACTCACCAAAGACGCTCTTCTGTGGGGATTAATCCTCTGGCTCATCGGCTACCTGCTCGGCATCATCCTCTTCTTCATCGTACCGAAATCGATGATCGGACTCCTCATAACTCCCATCGGCATCGTCATTTCCCTTTGGGTGCTCAGGAGGAAAATCAAAGCAGATTCTTACGGCTATTACCTCCATCTCGCGGCCGTTTGGACGCTGCTCGCTATCGTTCTCGATTATATCTTCAATGTTAAGATGTTCGATATAGGGAGCAGCTATTACCAGGCCGATGTGTATCTCTACTACACTGTTACTTTCCTCCTTCCTCTCATCTACTGGCACTTCAAGAAACGCCGGAAATGATTCCGCACCAATCATCGATTCCGCATATATCTATAATTTTCTAATCTAAAATCATGAAGACTATAGTGATCTACGACTCTCTTTACGGCAACACCAAAGCTATCGCCGAAGAAATCGGCAAGGCCTTAGGCCCTGACGCGATGGTCAGTAACGTGAAAGACACCATCCCCGCGATGACCCGCGGCGCCGGACTCGTCATCGTCGGCGCTCCCACTCACGGCGGCCGGCCTTCGCAAGGCATGAAAGCATTCCTGAGAAACATACCGGCGGACAGCCTCAAGGACGTCCGCGTCGCGGCATTCGACACTCACAACTCAGTCGATGACCAGGGAGGTTTCGTAAAATGGCTTGTCGGATTCATCGGTACTGCCGCAAAGCACATCCTCAAAGAGCTCGAGAAGAGAGGCGGCATCGCCATCGCCGCCCCAGAAGGATTCATCGTGGAGGGCAAGGAAGGACCGCTTCGAGAAGGCGAACTGGAACGCGCCGAGGCTTGGGCTACGGATATCAAGAGCAAGATGACGGCCTGATAAATCCTGCGGACCGCATACGCAAAGACACCGTTTACCGATGTCTTTGTTTTTTACTTTTTCCCCCGCACGGTTTATACTTGATTCATAATCCGGTAATCTCCTGCCATGCCCGAGATGCTCAGACGCGATAAATACAAATCAAGACGCGGCGGAGAATCCAGACTCCTCGACATCCTGTGCCGGAAATGCGGCAAGCCGGTCCTCGTCTATCAGAAGGATGGACCGGGAAGTCTGCTCCGTCTATATCTCGACCGCATCCATCTTCCGCAGAATATGACCGGGCTCCAACACCTTCCGCTCGTCGACACCCCCTACCTCAGATGTCCGGACTGCGGCGAGCTCCTCGGCGCTCCGTATATCTACGCAAAAGAGAAACGCCCCGCTTACCGGCTGCACTGGGAAGCAATCACAAAACGCGCCCATAAGCCGGGCGGATAGATCCGTATACGGATCACATTTAATAAATTGACGAAAAAATCATGCTACCGCTCTCTATCCTCAAGGATAAGAAATTCTTCATCATCATCCTCGCGCTCGCATCCTTCACCGCCGTATCGTTTTTCATGGACAAGAGTCATTATCCCTCCCCCGAAGGCACTGCCTGCACGGCGGACGCCAAGCTCTGCCCCGACGGCTCCTCCGTCGGACGCACCGGACCCGACTGCGAATTCGCGGCCTGCCCGACGGGAGAGGGCAAGGCTTCGTATGGATTCGGGAATTCCCAGGTCGGAAAAGCCATCGCCGATTATCTTGAGACCCAGAGCGCTTTCGCCTGGCAGACCGGGGATGGAAGCCATAATTTCTGCGTAGTCGAAAACCTCGATCCGGAAAGAGAGCTCTTCCCGCTCTACGTCTGGGCGCGCTGCGGCGAGTTCGCCAAGGAAGACGGCAGCCTCAAGGAACTGAGCGGCGCCTCAATGCCGGTAAAGATCGATTATCCCAACGAGCTCTCTTATTATAACCCGGCAAGGTTCTCTCATGAGCTTCCCGGCGACGGCGCCGCCTATGTAGAAGATGTCCGGCGGATATTCCCCGAGGAGCTACAGGGAAAGATCCTGAGTCACGATGCCGCGATGCTCTCCACGGAACTCGTTGCCCAAGCCCCGGCCTGGTTCGAAGCGGAGGTGGAAAACGACGAGAATTGGCTGGCCATCAAGAAAGCGATTTCCGAATGCCGGGTAGAATCCACCATGCAGGCCCATAGCCTCCAGGTGAGCGCCAACCTCAAGGATGGCACCAGGCTCGAAGCGGTCGAACCCGAGATCGACGACATCATCAACCTCGCCATCGCCGCCGAGAAAGATTGCGGAGAGATCCAGATGGCGACGGAATAGCATTATTTTCTCCTTCCATGACCTGGCGCGCCCGAGACTCCGGACATACGGCCCATAGCGCCATCTTACGTCAATCTAACAAATAACCTAATCTGAAATCCATGCAAAAGAAAAAGATCCTTGTTCTCGTAATCATTATTCTTCTCCTTGCCCTTTCCTTCGCCTTATCCGGCAAAGAAGGGGCGGAAACGGAACAGATCGCGCAGGAACAACCAGATGCGACCGAAGAGCAATCTGATATGACTATGGAAGAATACGAAGCGGAATTATTCGAAGACCGACAGCAGACCGAACCGCAGGGCCCGGTCGAGCTCACCATCGTCAGTCCGGAGGAGGAAACCTTCATCCCCCGCCAGGCGCGCATGTACGACGCGGTAATCGCCAATTTTACCCCGTCCATCACCGGCTACAGTACGGCGAGCTGCCGATGGAAATTCTACCTGAACGAGAATAACGAAGAAGCTCTCTACAAAGAGATGACTAATCGGGCCATAGTGACCGCGGAAAGGAAGAACATCTGCGGCTTTACTTCCACCTTCATCGAGAGCCGCGGAGAACTCCGCGTCGAGCTCAATCTTGACATCCTGG
>CAZDCJ010000039.1:0-9566 GCA_964503935.1 uncultured Candidatus Saccharibacteria bacterium | reverse complement strand
TCTTATTCCAATCCGAGAGCTATCGCTCTAAACGCACCCACCGGCTTTTGCGCACAGTGGTTTTTGCTTATGATAAAAAGGACGCCCCCGAGAGGGCGGTCTTTCAGTGGACCTGAGGAGACTCGAACTCCTGACCTCCTCCATGCCATGGAGGCGCTCTACCAACTAAGCTACAGGCCCGAACACGTACAAAGTATACCCTATATTCAAATATTGTAAAGATGCCGCAGGCATGCTTGCCTTGCATCCTACTCTCAATACCGGTCGTTCTTGATCGCGAAACTGCACCCCTCCGCTCCCGCCACATCCCGCAGATATCCCGCGCAGTAAGTTTCCGCGTCCTTGGCTCCGACGAGTTCGGGGCTGTCTGTGTCCAACTTGAGAGGAAACAGATAGTACCGGGTCTCGTCATTGCCGAACACCGTGCCTACGCCGAGCCTGTTCTGTCCCAATCCGTCCCCGGGCGGGAACGTGCCCAGAGAATAAAAGATAATCTTGCCATGATATTTTTCCATACTGCCAATTTCCTCGCCGTATCCGATGACCAGATCCGCCCCGCTGTCGATGAGCGCGTGGGCAACACCTTTCTTGAAGAATGATCCTTTCGCCGCGCCCCAGCGGACTGCGGCGATCACCGCATCGCTATCTCGCCTGATTTCCTTGATCTGGTCATAATATTGCACGAAATCGGCAAGATTAGCATCGCCCCGCACCCCGACGATCGCGATCTTGCGTCCAATCTTCTCCCCGCGAAACACATTTTCTCCTTTTGCCGCATCGGTCTGGAAATATCCGACTCCTTTGGCTTCCAGTTCCGCTTCGCAGCGGCGGGACGAGGCATTTGCGAGCGCTAAGAGATTGATGCCTAACTTGTCCAGTTCCTTGACCGTCAGCTTTCCCGCGGCACAATCCGATTCCAGAAAACTGCCGACGATGCCCACCGAGATAATGTCCGCACCCCTCAAGAAATTTCCTTCTCTCCCTCTTATCTTTTCAAAAAGACTATCCGCCTCGGACTGCTCCGCGAAGATATCGCCGAAACTCAAGAGAGTAATCTTGCCTCCCTTCTCGCCCTCTCCCGCGGTAAAATGCGCGAAAAGATAGCTCGTCACATCCTCATAGTGCGGGTCCGCCAGAATTTCCGCCGAACTGGTCCTCTCCCATGCCATCTTCCTTGCTCCCCGCATTTCCAGGAATTTCAGAAGGACGCGGATCGAAGCCGGACTATCTATCTCGCTCTCGGCAAGGCCGGCAAAATCGAAATCATTTATATCCGCCACGCTCTTCTCATCGTGGAAATCCGCCGCCGTCTTGTCGAGGTGATGCGAGAAATCGACGCTCGCGATTACTATGGCGTCTTCCGGCAGGATCTCGACGAGCGCCGCGGCAAGCTTATCCGCCTGTCCGATGCTCGTATTTCTCTTCATGATGATCGGAACGATCCGGGCCTCCGGAAGATAATACCGCGCGAAACTCACGAGTGACGAGACCGAATGCTCATTCGCGAAAGGCCCCTCTTCGTTCCTTACGACCTTCTTCGAAAGCAATCTGTCGATGACTTCCGTGTCCGGCTGTACGGTTCCCCAGGGCGTCTCATAAGGATATCGGGAAACCAGCACCTTACCGACTCCCGTATTGAAGTGGTTGGGGCCTATGATTACGACCGTCTTCACCCTCTGTCCTTGGAAAGCGGAAAAGAAGCGGGCAATCTTTCCGGCCGCGAGCAGATGATGCGAAGTTATCCCCCCGTATATCTTTTCTCCTGAAACCGCTTCTCCTCCAATCGCTTCGAAATTCCCGTAAGTCTCCTTGTCCATACTATAGGCAAGATGAAAAGCGGCATCCCGGGGTGTCGCATATTCATTATCGCTTTCTTTCTCATGAAATCGCATGCCATAGGAAAGCGCGGATATCATCATGAGCGCGACGGCCGATAAGGCTATCCTCTTCCTTTTCATCTTCAAGAAATTATCTTAAGAGCGCGCCGCCCCATTCCACTGCGGTAAAGCCGGTTCGTGCGGGAGATGCCGGAAGCTTTTGCGCCGGAATCTCTTCGTATTTGTCGAGTCCTTTCGCTGTCATCATCACCCGGATGAATTTGTCCGGCCCGAGCGGGCTGAAGCTCACCTGGGCCAAAGCATCGAACTCCGCACGGGCAAGGAACGATATCTTATAGAAAGGCTTCTCGTCCATGCGAGCGAGCCAATAATCTTTGAAATCATTCCTTTCTTTCCGGTTGAGGCCGAGGATCATCAGCTTCTTGTCGAAAAACGCTCCGAGATCCGCTTTCGCCACCACCCATCCGGCTTCCTGCTTGGGATAATCCAGTCCGATCCCTTCCCAAAGGAGAGATTCGTAGCTCTTGCCCGTCCGGATATCCTTTATCGTCCCGTCCGGATATGCCGTCACTTTCCAATCACCAGCGTATGCCGGCTCGGCATAGGTGATCCCTCCGTTCACATCCACCTTAATTTCCACATCCGTCTCTTTTTCCGGATAAAGATAGATGACCGGCTTGCACATCTCCGCCAAACCGGAAAATTTGTCATTCGCAAGACGGATCCAGCGGCCGAGCGGGTCCTGCCAAAAGAGATACGGGTTTGAGGCGATGAACTGGTCGTAGGTATATCTGCTCTCTTCCTGGTGTTCGTAGTTCTCGTCGAAATATGGCTTGGTATTCTTATCGAGATAGAGATCCCGCAGCCGCTTGTCCTCGCGATCCTTCAGCTTGTAGATAGCAGATCCGTCCGGCGCCATTCCGGCTTTTGTAAGTTCCTCCATCTTTACCCCCTCTCCTTCGATAGCCAGCTTCGTACAAATCCCTCCGCATTGGGGCTGGGTATGGGTGTATTCTTCCGTATTCTTCGAAGAATCATCAAAAGTGATATCCGCCACCTTGCTCTCACCGCTCACGAAAGGCATTGAGAAATCATAGCCGATGACAGTATAATCCGGCAGCTTGGCAGCGACACAGCCCCCGCTCAAAAGATATACATTGCCAAGGGTCTTGTGGGTAAATAGTATCTCTGCGTCTTTCTCACTGAACATCTCGCTCGGAGAAAAATGCTTCTTCAATTCCTTTCCGTTTTCCGGCATCACGATGGTTTCCGGGATATCCGATATGCCGGCTATCGGCACTTCGGTATCATTTTCGTAATCCCTAGCGTATAGTCTTTTTTCCACTCCATCTTCCCCCTTCTCCAAGATATAATGGTTGATATCATAACCCATGCCATAGGTCAATTCGAGATAGAATGGCTTTCCGTTATAGACAGGATCGGAATTCTTTATCCTCCCGACCAAGTAGCACTCGCTGCCCTCGTTGCAGTCCGCTACTTTTATCAGATCCTCTTCCCAGTCCACCTGGATCTTGGCGAGTTTGATCTGGCCCGTGAGGATAACCGGCTCATCTCCGTTTTCTTCATCTCCCCCATCCTCTTCCCGCGCGACATCATCATCGGTTATATCCGCCGCTTCCTGCCTGAGCCGGTTTTCCAAGACGGCTACCTGCTGCTCCAACTCCGACATATTCCCGAGCTGCCGGTCCTGCCAAACAAAAACAGCATACGTGAGCAGAGATGCTGCGATTATCAGCGCCAGGGCGGCAATTACTGCGCCTAATTTCAATTTATGTTTTCCTTCTGGCAAGAGAGAAACCGGAGAGCTTTCCATCGTTTTGATCAGAATGTTTAATTGCGGTTATTATAAGACGATTTGAATGATATCGCAACGAGAACATTTCGCATCGCCTATCCGATATATCCGTTTCCGGACAAAAAATAAAAAATACCGGCCAGAAGACCCGCATCGTCCTGATAGATCCGGAATCCCGAACATTCTGCTAAGACGAAATTCCGGGATGACATTTCCAATGTATTTTTGGTGTCCTCGACAGGAATCGAACCTGTATCTGAAGCTTAGGAGGCTTCCGTTCTATCCATTGAACTACGAGAACGCATGCAACATACTCAACTATAGCAAAATATCGGTAAAAGTCAATCAGAAATCGCATTATCCTGCCATTGACAATATCCTGCAGAAGGGTAACATACGGAGATAACTGATACAGCGACGGCGAAAGACCGGCCGGCCCTAGTGGCAATATTATCTTACTGTCAATCCAGCTTCCAGTTCGTACAGATAATATTCATCCAGAATAATGACACTAGGAATATAGTATGTTAGACTCAGGCTATGAAGATACCAAATGAGATAAAATCCGTCATCGAGAAGATGAAAGCGGCAGGTTTCGAGGCTTACGTGGTCGGCGGACCGGTACGCGATTTTCTGCTGGGCAAGACGCCCAAAGACTGGGATATTACTACCGATGCGCGACCCGATGAGATACAGGCCATCTTTCCGCATAGTTTCTACAACAATACGTTCGGCACCGTCACAGTGATCAACGACCAGACCGAAGATGAGAGCCTCAAGACCGTGGAAATAACCACTTATCGCACGGAATCGGGATACTCGGATAGCCGGCATCCTGACCAAGTTGCCTTTACCCCCGAGCTGAAAGAAGACCTCAAGCGCCGGGATTTCACGATCAATGCCATGGCGCTTCGCCCGAAAGATGGAGAAGAGATCATTGTCGATCTTTTCGAAGGAAAAGAGGACCTCGCGAAAAAACAGATAAGGGCCGTCGGCAACCCCGACGAGAGATTCGGCGAAGATGCCCTACGTATGATGCGCGCCGTGCGTTTCGCGGTCCAGCTTAGGTTTGAGATCGAGAAAGAGACTTCTGCCTCGATCAGGAAGAACGCCGCTAATCTCGACAAGATTGCCCAGGAAAGGATCCGCGATGAACTAACAAAGATAATCCTTTCCGACGACCCGGCGCGAGGCATTGAGCTCCTGCGCACGACCGGCCTCTTGCGCCATGTGATTCCGGAGCTTGAAGCGGGAGTAGGCATCTCGCAGAATCGCCACCATATCTACACGGTCTACGAGCACTCCCTCCGAGCCCTCGGGGCTTGCCCCAGCAAGAAATTGGAAGTAAGACTCGCCGCGCTCCTCCATGACATCGCCAAGCCCCAGACCAAGGCCGGCGAAGGTCCGGGCAGCACCTTTTACAATCACGATTACGTAGGCGCGCAAGTCACGAAAAGAATTCTTCGGAGACTCAAGTTCTCCGCAAAGATATCAGAAAAGACAGCCCTTCTCGTCAAGAATCACATGTTCTACTACAATACCGGTGAAGTTTCCGAAGCCGGGGTAAGGCGGCTAATCGCCCGGGTAGGCAGAGAGAATTTGAAGGACCTCATAGACCTGCGCATAGGCGACCGCCTGGGGAGCGGCACCCCAAAAGGCAAGCCTTACAAGCTCCGCCACCTCGAATATCTTATCGAAAAAGTAAGCAAAGACCCGATTTCTCCTAAGATGCTAAAAGTAGACGGAAAAGACATCATGCAGCTGCTGGAAATCAATCCCGGACCCAAAGTCGGTGCTATACTTAAGGTTCTTCTAGCTGAAATTATCGAAGATCCGGCGAAAAACGAACGAAATTACCTGGAAAATAGGGTCAAAGACCTCTATGAGCTGCCGCTCGAAGAGATCAAAAAGAGCGAGAAGATCATCGAAGAGAAAAAAGAGGAGGAAGACTTGAAAGATAAGAGCAAATATTGGATAAAATAAATGCATTCCTCTTCGCCAGCAAGATATTTACCCCTTAATCATCTGCTTATCTAAGCCATCAATTCGCAATTTACCACCAGCTTTCCGCTTTTTAGGTCGCCTTTTTGACAAAAGGCGATTTTTGGACTATAATTAAGGTAACAAATGGGAAAACGCTCCCGGGAATCCGACGCTATTTTAGTTTGTGCCCGACTGTAGAGACATAGACCTGTGTCAAATCAAAAACAAAACGTTCTTTCGCTAAGAAACCAAACAAAAACAAAAAATGAGAAAAACGACACTCTTAGCTGCCGTCATGTCCATCTTTTTGGCAGCTCCCGGCGCAGCAGATGCTTTTCCCCAGAGCAAAGACCTGGCGGTGAATGCGCTTTTGGAATCGCAAACAACCGCAAGCAGCTCTTTTTCCTGTCGGGATTCAGATAACGGCCTGGAATATTACCAGAAAGGCTCGGTCGAAAGCCTAAGCGGCACCGGCATCTTCAAATCCGCCGACCGATGCCTTTCTGCCATCAAACTCCTTGAATACAGCTGCAAGAACGATGCCTGGTACGCCAATTACTATGAATGCGAACACGGATGCAAAGACGGAGCCTGTCTGACCACGGAGGCGTCAGGCAGCACCGGCGTCGCCATCTACGGCCCGCTTTCGGGAGACGACTTGTCCGCTTTCGTTGACAGATTCATCGCTGACCTTGAAGAAGGGAGTTTTAGTTTTGGCACCGGGCAGTCCGAAGTCACGGACGCACAAGAGATGAAAGATGATTATCTAGAATACCTCGAAAATATCCATCTCGAAGACAAGGACATCGAGACGAAAGATGACCTGCAGAAGCTGCTCGATGAATATTTCAGAGATAAAGCAGGAGAAACGCAAAGCGGAAGTGCCGCGGATACATCCGAGGTTTTTCCCGACGGGACATTGATCCGCGTACCGGGCAAGGACAAAGTATATGTTATCCGAGGTGGGATGAAGGAATGGATCAAGACTGCGGAAGAGTTCAATCGACAAGGTTATGACTGGAACGAGATCCGGAACGTGAATGAGGACGCCCTTGAAAAAATCAAGGACCGGATCAAGCTCATCAAGGATGAACTTGATAAAGTATACGAGATTATCAATGGCAAAGCGCTCTGGATTCCCAGCGTGGCGGCTTTTGATGCGGCCGGATACGAATGGGAAGACGTAGAAGATATGCACGGCGCCATCGACGGCCTCTTTGACAAAGTGGACATTCTGGAAAATGACGGCAGCTTCTATCATATAACGCCTAACGGCAAGAAACAGCTTCTCACCAGCCAAGAAGCTTTACGGTCGCTGATGGCAGATTATGCCGGCGAAAACGGCTTTTGGGATGACGTCTTCCGTCTGTCGAGTTTCAAGGATCAGGAAAGATATCTCGAACTTATCGAAGACGCAAAGCTCATCCGAGAAGAAGGAGATTTCAGGGTATATGAAGTCGTAGACGGCAACAAGCGCTGGATTTCTTCCCCCGAAGAACTCGCTCAGAAAGGATACTTATGGCAGGATATCGTAACCGTGAACCCGAAGATATTCGGCTCCTATATCCTGACAGAGAAGAAATAGATATGAGTAGAGGGCAGATGCGACGCTGAACGAGAAAATCATATCCTTCCGACCTGCCCCTACCGCCTCCTTCGGCATTCTCTTTACACATTAACCGACGAAATCTATAATTAAGGCAATTACGGACGCGGATAAATCCGTTTCACCTCCCGCTTACTTTCCACCGTTCCATATAGACACGAAGTAAGAAAAAAGCATCCTCTCATTTTATCTATCTAATCATTATGCCTATGTAGCACTTCCGGTCTATCGATTTGTTCTTTCCGCTCTTTATTTTAAATCCTAAAGACAACAATGAATAAGAAATTATTTTCTGTTGCCGTCATGATCATGTTCCTAGCGAGCTACGGAGTCGCAGCCGCCCAAAGCGGGAACAGTCAATTGACAGCAGTATCGTCGCACACATCAGAAAGTACTACTACAAATACCGGAATTGCTTGCACCGATTCAGACGATGGTTCGAATTACTTTGTTAAAGGTTCTGTACGAGATGCAAACCGTCCCGGTCTTTTTAGGACTTACGACAAGTGCGTCTCCGATACCAAGCTTTTGGAGTACACATGCAAGAACAACTCTTGGTACGCTTCGTACTTCGACTGCCCGCATGGCTGCGGCAACGGAGTATGCCTCCAGCAGAACCAGACCGCCCCGGACATCGATGAGATCACTGACAGCGAGATCAATGAATTCATCGAAGAGTACGTCGATAATACCGACGTAGACGACGTTGATCTCACCGAGATCAACGAGAACGTCGACTCTGACGGCATGACTGACGCGGAAATCAAGGATTACATTGAGAGTTACCTTGCCACCATCGATTTTGATAACGACACTATCAAGGACGAAGAGGACCTTCAGGATTTCCTCGTGGATTATTTCGCGGGACTGAAAGAAGGCTCGGATGCAGTCAATCTTCCCGACGGATCGCTCATCAAGCTTCCTGACGATGAGAAAGTCTATGTCGTCGAGGACGGCATGAAGGAATGGATCGAGACCGCCGAAGAATTCATCCAGGAAGGATATGACTGGAACGCTATCCAGACCGTAGACGAAGATACCCTAGAAAATATCCAGGACCAGATCCAGCTCATCAAAGACGAGCTTAACCGGGTGTATGAAGTCATCGGCGATATGGCTATGTGGATCCCGAACCTGGAAGCTTTCGAAGCAGAAGGCCTGGATTGGGATGACGTCGAGGATCTGAACGGCAATATCGAAGACACTTACGAAGTGGTCAACATCGTCGTAGACGATAACGGCAACCTCTACTACATCACTCCGAACGGACAGAAGCAGCTCATCATGGACCAGGATTCTTTGGAGTCCGTAGCTGGCATCGAGAACATCAGCGCGGTGGAAAAATCCGTCGAGGATATCATCAGCGAATACATGGACAAGATCCTGGGAGCCGTCGAGGGCATGGCTTCGGGCGGCTCGGGCAACCCCAGCCAGATCATCAATCTCAGTATGGAGATGGCTGACAAGCTTGCCCAGGTGATGGACACACTCGCGGATCAGATTACTTACACTGTCCAGGCCTCCATCGTTTCAGGCAATACCGTTTCTACCGCCCTTAATTCCGCAGATTGGGATGCTATCCTGCAAGACATCATGGCCCAATTCGAATCCGAAGACTGGGACGGCATGTCTGACGAAGACATCGAAGAAGGCATGCAGTCTATCTGGCAGCAATTTAGAGCGGAGTACACTGATGAAACCTCTTACGGAAGCGTCACCACCACTGTCGGTACCGGTACGGGTGAGACTTGGGAAGAGGCTTGGCAGAATCTCCTCGATAACCTCGAGACCGAAACCGTCACTACCACCGGGAATTCTGACGACGAGATCGCCTCTCAATTAGGAGATGCGTGGGGAGACTTTGAGAATATGTTCGGCGATAATGGCGACATGGGAGATTGGGAGGATTTCTTGGGCGACTTCGAAGCTTCTTCCGATCTTGAAGACCTTATGTCTCAATTCCAAGGCAGTCAGGACTTCACCGACCTCGGCAGCTTCCTCTCGGATAACGAAAATGACCTTACCTCGGCCGGAATCGCCGACTCTTTCTTCGAAGGCGGACTGGAAGGGGATGACCTTTCCGGCATCTTCGACATGTTGTCACAGATGACCGGCGAAGACTTCTCCGGCATTTCCGGACTGATTTCCGCGCTCAGCGATGATTCGACCGATGACGACTTCGATAGTATCATGAGCATGGTCTCCGGCCTCACCGGTGAGGATTTCTCCGGTGTCTCAAGCCTCATTTCCGGTCTAGAAGGTATGGGCGGTTCCGGCATGAATGACATCAGCAGCATGTTGGGCGGCATGGGCGGCGATGACA
>CAZDCJ010000038.1:0-9889 GCA_964503935.1 uncultured Candidatus Saccharibacteria bacterium | reverse complement strand
CGTCTTTCCATCCACGACCAGCGGATATATGACGGAAATCTCTTCCGGCACATAGACGCTTTCCGCGCCGTTATAATAATTCATGAAACCCTTATCCACCTCCGGAGCTCCGTAAGCGCTCATGTCTATCTGATAATCGCGAAGGAATGCCTCGGTCGCGCCGATCATCTCTTCATCGCCCGGGATATCTTCCACCGTCAGATTAAGATTCTTATAACATTGCTCGTCTCGGCAGTCAGTATAGTAATTGGGCCATTTTTCGTAATTCTTGTAAATGGAGACTGAACCGTTAGCAAGGTCGATATCCGTGCGGTAGCCGTACTCCCGATCCTCGAAAAAGCTAAGGTTAGATGTCTTGGCATTATTGAGTTTCCCCAGGTCAAAAAGATCGAAATCGAGCGAATCCGTGATTATCGAGGCCGCGACGCCTGACATTCCGGTCACACGCTTGAGAACGTTCATCTTCGCCTCGTTCTGAGAAAATTCTCCCCCCTCATACGCATAAGTATAATAGGTAGGTACATAGGGATAGATCATCGCATCCTCCGAGGCGATCTTCTCCGCGCCA
The DNA here is from genome assembly GCA_964503935.1 of uncultured Candidatus Saccharibacteria bacterium. GTDB lineage: Bacteria > Patescibacteriota > Minisyncoccia > JAHIHE01 > JAGLIN01 > STD2-77. Next base: position 9,321 of record CAZDCJ010000038.1, on the reverse strand, counting down.
TCCGCAGCCGGAGCAGTCATACTATCCCGCTGCGCAGTCGCCCCTACTGTGTTGGAGCCCCCTCCCCCGGCTCCCAACGCATAATTTCCAGCGGTATCTTTACCCGAGGAAGAATTGGAAGCTAGATCCACGAGACTGCCAAAAGCGTTGTCTCCTACTGAAGAGATCAGTACCTTGGAAGACAGAGCAACTTGGTCAGCACCATCCATCCCCGGAAGTAACATGCCGCTGCGCCCCTGCCATACCGAAAAGGCAACCACGAAGATGATAAAGACCAGGAGTCCGCCCAGTGATACGCCGAACTTCAGGATTTGGCGGCCAAAACCGGCTCTGCCTCTTGCGGAAAGATTGTCTCCGGCATCGGACAGCGGTCCGGAAGAAGCCTTCGGAACGTTCTCGTTTTGATTCTCCATATGACTTTTTATCTGATTAGTATTCGAAAGGATACCGACATTCGTATTTTCTTCATTATACAACAAACGGCCATTGCGGACAAATGAGATTTTCTTGCGCAGCTTCTCGTGAACCGATCCAAACAGGCTTTCTCCCGCCTGCCGATTCCCCTCTTTCCGCGCCATAAAGTCAGTTTTTTCCAGCACATCTCTCCGGAGCTCCTCCACAAACTTTCCGTCCGGCTCGAAATCAGGCCTCGTCTTTAAAAGCTCGCCGAGTAGCGATACTATCTCGTCCTCTCGTGATTTCAGTTTCGGGTCTATCCGGTAGATATCCCGAAGGATATCCGCGATCTTTGCTTCCATATCTTATATTATCTTATTAATATCCCCAGGATCACTATGCGCAAGAGTTCCTCCTGACGTATTTTCCGGATATATCGCGAGAAAGACATCTTCACACTCCCCTCGCTCCTGCCCGTCACCGCGGCAATCTCTGAAAAGCTCATCCCGCCCCATACGCGCAGGAGGATGACTTCCCTCTGTGCGGCAGTGAAACGGTCCAGATATCCTCTCACCCGCAGGATCGTCTCCCTGTCCGCCGCTCTAGCGCTGATATCTGTCCCGGAATCAAGACTCCACCAGTCTTCTATTCCCGCTTCCTGCTTCTGGGTACGGAAATGATCAATGACGGTATTGCGCGCGATAGCAAAAATCCACGCCGAAAAATTGGTATCCGGATCAAAACTCCGGATCTTCTCTATGACCTTGATGAAGGTCTGGCTCGTCAGATCTTCCGCATCTTCGCGATGCATAGTCTTGAAATAGATGAAGCCATAGATTTTCTTCACATAACGGTCGTATAGCTGCCCGAACTCTGACCAGTCGTCCGCCTGGCATCCCCGTACGATTCCGCTTTCATCCGATTCCATATTCGAATATGACTATATTATGCCTATATCATGCCGCACTTAACTATGATAACGAACCGAGGAACAAAACGTAACGAAATACCCCGCGGCTGGGCGGGGCATTTCATCTCATCTTATTCATCTTATTCCGGTTTATTTTCCTCCCCGTCCGGTCTCCTCCTGCGCCTTTACTTCGATGGTCTTGCTCTGCGCTTCTGGCCTCTTCATGAGCTTTACCACGAGAGTGCCGTTCTTCGCGCTCGCTTCTACCAGGTCGGTATCCGCGCCTTTCGGAAGCTCGAATTCCCGATAAAAGCTTCCGCTTCTCCTTTCGACGCGATGCCAGGTCTTTCCGCTTTCTTCCTTCTCTTCTTCGCTCTTGCCGCTCATGATAAGGGTTTCGCCGGAGACTTCCACTTTTATGTCTTCCGGCTTTACGCCCGGGATGTCAGCCGTAATCCGATACTCCTTATCGCTCTCAGATACGTCCACGCGGGGCATCCACGACTCCATATCCCGGTAGAATCCCCTTTCCCAATCAAACCACGGCTTTACCCAGTTTTCCGGGAAGAATTTTTCCATGAGCGCCCGCGGCTCCGACCACGGCGCCGCCTCCGAACTCATGGGCTCTTTCCGGCGCTCCGTTTTTTGGACTGGAAGTTTCATAATGATCACCTCCTTCCTTAGAAGATAGAAAAAGAAAAAATCGGAATTTTAAAAGGACACAAATCAACCGACAACTTATTCTCAAGAATGACAATCGTACATTTATTCCCCTCTTTGAGAGGGGCGGCGCCCATAGGGCGCCGGGGTGTGTTTTGAAAGCAGCGAACCTGCCTTTATAGCTTCATCAAGACAAGGCGACCGAGAGATCTGAAAAATACACGAGATTATACAGGACCATTCTCTATTATGAACATAACATTCTTCTTTATCTCGTACATCTCACAAATTTCTCGCGTTGCTCGAAATGACAAAGAAATTTAATCCTGCTTCTTTCCCTTGAATATCCTGTAAAAATACGCATACCGCGCCGCAATCGTCTCCGATGCCCGCTCCGGAATCATTCTTCCTTCCTTGTATGCCACGAGCGGATCCCAGAATATCGTACGTCCCACCGCAAAGCCCGTCACGCCCGGCACCTCTGCCCCCTTCTCCAGCCACTGCGCGACCTGTTTGTCATCCGCATGCCGCCCCAGAATAATGATATCGGCCTTGCGACTTTCCGAACGCGCCTGCTCGACTAGCATCTCGTAGTCCGCCTTTTCCTCCACGCCCTCGATCTTCCAGACAGAAGGCTCCACGCCGCCGCCCTGCATCTCTTCCATCATGAGCTCCATCAGCTTCGGCCGCATCTCGGTATCATACGCCTCGCGGTCTCCTCCGATCAGCTCCATCTGCTTGTCTGTCGGCAGCACGAGCGGCTCGACCATCAGCTTGTATCCTTCCTCGCGGCAAAAATCACTCAGCATCTTGAGCTTCTCGATCTGCCTTTCATTCCGATCCGGATCATCGTCGGGATTATATCGGACCAGCGCCTTTACGAATTCAGGACGATACTTATCGATATGTTCCCTGAATTTATCACCAAATTCCAGCTCAAATTCCTTCTGTCCGCTCTTTTCCGCGCAGATGGCCAGCCGATAACCATTTTTCTTCGCGTCCTCGATGATTTCCTCCCCAAATTCCTCGTCAACAAGGATAGCGCCGCCTTCCTTCGGGACGATTCCCTTCTCTATCGCTATCCGGAAGCCGTCATAGATCAGTCTTTTAAAATACCGCACGCGCTCTTTTTCTTCTTCGCTCGGCCGGCCCAAGATGTCGAACATTTCTTCTACAAAAGACCCGCGGTGATCGAATGGCAGGACAAAAAGCTCGTTATTTTCTGGCATTTTTTTTATTTATGACGATTATATATGATTCATTATAGCATCATTCTGCGTATCTAAAAAGTACGCCCTCCGCTGCCGTCTTTTGACAAATATTATCGTTAATGATAGCGTGATGAAAACAAAAAATGAGGGTAATGATGACAATAAACGTAAATAGCGGATCAAAGGACATGACAGAAAGGATGCTTAGCAATCTTTTCAAATGTGAGTTTTTCCTCGATGGATTCTATTTCAGGTCCGTCGAAGGACTCCTGCAGGGCATCAAATTTCCCCCCGAAGACCCGAGAAGATACCGAGCGTTCTCTTTGTGCGGAATAGAATCCAAAAGACTTTCTGCCGAGGCAAAGAATGAGCATGTATGGCTGCTAGACGGAAAGGAAGTTCCTTATAATTCAAAGGAGCACGATGAACTTCTGGAAAGAGCTATCCGCGCGGAATTCGAACAGAATCCGCATTTTATGAATGCGCTTCTCTTGACCGGCAACGAGCCGATTATCCACGAGATCGGACGACTGGAAAATCCGAAGACTTCGCCCTCCGAAGAGCGCTTCTGCCAGATATTTACGGATATCAGGGCAGGGACAGGAACCGGACGAAAAAATGAAGATAAATTATAAAAGAAGGAGACTCATCGAGTCTCCTTTTCTCTACATCAAGCTCGCTTGCAAATGATAATACGGCGGCTTGTTCTTGTACCGCTTGATCGCCATGCGGATGATCTCCTCGAGGAAATCTCCGTAATCCATGCCGGTCAGCTTCGCCACCGAAGGCAGGCACGACGTAAGATTGATCGTCGGGTTGGGATTGAGTTCCAGGACATAAGGATTGCCGTTCTTATCCACGCGCATTTCTACCCTGCCGTAATCATGACAGTCCAGGATATTATACGTATCCAGCGCGATTTCGCTGATGACCGCTTCCAATTTCCTGTTCATGTTCCTAGGCGGCCTTTGCACGGAGATATATTTGCGATAGACCTCTTCTTCCCCGTATTTCGATTCGAACGGATAGATATGCCAATAACCATCAGGCATCCTGTCGAATACCGAACGCGATAGCGGCAAGACCCGCAGATCGTCCTCCTCGTTTCCGAGGACAGACACGTCGTATTCATCGCCTTCGATATATTCCTCTATCAGCGCCGGCCGGCCCAATTCCTCCACGACATACTTCAGCTGCTTTCTCAGCTGATCCTCGTCCGTGACAATGGAATCATTCGTGATGCCTATGGAATTATCCGTATTGGCAGGCTTTACGATCAGAGGATATTTGAAATCGCCTCTTACCTTATCGTCCAGAGAATAGACGTAATCCCACTCCGGCGTAGGGATCTTGTGATAAGCGAGAAGCTTCTTCACGCGAATCTTATCGATGCATAAGGAAAGCGTAAAAGGATTGGAGCCGGTGTAAGGTATCTCCAGTACATCCAAGAGCGAAGCTGCATGCGGTTCCAAGAGACTGGAATCGTTGATCCTCTCGCAGACGTTGAATACCAGATCGACATCGCTATTTTTGAGATCATTAAAAGCTTTTCCGACATCATTGAAATCAAAGAAACTTGTCTTGTATCCTCTTTCTCTCAGGGCATTCTGGATATTTACCCCGATCGTCGTCAGTTCCTTTTCCAGGGTCTGGTCGCTATCCTTGTCATACAGATTGCATGCGATCCCGATATGCAATTTCCTCTGGTCTTTGATGGACATCCTCTGTATCTTTTCTATCTTCTTGCTCTTCGCGGCGACATCGCTCTTGAAGATAGACGAGGAGCGGGAGTCCTTCCTTTCGGTCTTGCCGATGGAAGACGTACTATGGAATCTGGCTACCTCGTACTCCACCATCTTCTCCGCTTCCTCCATATTATCCTCCGCGTCAGAGGAATTATCTCCCGACACCGTCATCCATCCCAGATACTCATATCCTTCCGGCGGCGCCATCACCTTATCGCCTACCTTCTTGAAGAATTTTATGTCCTCGAGATAATCTTTTTCCTCCAGCTCTGGATCGATATCCAGCTGCACCACCACCCCCGAATGATCCGCAAGGAAAGTCTTGGCCATCACGCACTTCTTAGGCTCCTCCATCTTCATCTTCGGGATATAGATACCGAGCGCAATCTTCACCGCGCCTTCGATAAGATCGATACCCCACACTTTTTTCACGCTGGAATACATTTCATCACCACCCATCCGAAGATTGGCTTCAATCGGCACCGTTCCCCGCTTAGTCACCTTAGCTTCGAAGTGGATACAGCCGTCGCGCACGCCGAGCTTCTCCAGCGTCTCTTCGACCGTCGCAATTATATCCTCCTGGTCGTCTTCGGGAAGATTGGAAGGTGTAATCCGGTAAGTCTCGATAAAGAACGGCTCGCGCGTCGCGCTGTTATCGGAAATGGAATACGCCTTGATGATCCCGTTCTGCACCAAGAGATCCACATCCACCTCGCTCCCGTCGATATATTCCTCTGCCAGGATCTGCCGTCCGTCCGCAAGCGCCGATTCGACGCTCTCAGAAAGGGAGCTGCAGACATAGTCATATTCCGCCATAAGATCTTCCGGTCTTTCTACTTTGACTACGAACGCGCTCGATGAGCCGTAAGCCGGCTTAATGACTACGGGGAAACAGAAATTGGCGCGCACGAAATCGAGATCTTTCGCCGACTCGATCCTGCGATGCGCGGGCGAAAGGATATCATGCTCTTCGCAGAAATTACGAAAAAAGTCCTTGTTACGGATACCGCTCGAGACAACATACGGGATGCCGATGAAGCCGCATTTATCGGTAATCTTCGAAGTCAGCAACACGTCATCTTCCCAGAAAGTAAGGGCGCCCTCTATCTTGCAACCGGGATTCTCTTCCATGAATTTCTGCACCGCCTTGAGCGCCTCGGCATGGCGCGTAGTATCCGCCAAAATCCATTTGTCTACATACGGATCGGCCCAGTTCTTCTCCTTGCTGAGGACTATGAGCCTAAGTCCCAGCTTCTTGAGCTTCTGCAGGACGAAGCGCTTCTTCAGCGAACCGGCATTCACCAGAAGCACCGTCCGCCCCTCCAACCTGTTATTGTTCTGGGGCAGCATCTTTGACCCGATGCTCTTGCCCAGCTTGATCATCCTATTCGCTGTCTTTTTCATAAATTTTATCTATTTCTTATCTTAAATTTATCTTTTTCGGACAAAAATAAAAAGGCTAACAAAAATTAGTCTTCTCCAAGAAGAATGCGATCGCCCATTGTCCCCTCCTTCGGATGTATATCGCCGGGAGGTTCTTCGCTATTTGTATGGTTCATCTTGATATGATTCTTATCCGAAAATCTCCGGACAGAAGATCTTTCCGTCCCGATAAAATAAAGTATAAGGCATCGAGCTTTAATGTCAATCCTCCCGTTATGGGCTTAAAAAGCGGAATGTTTCCCGTGATTTATCGTCCTGAGCGGAGCGAAAAATTCCTACATTACCGCTTCCTTGATAATTCCTATCTAATAAATGCGCGAATCGCGGAACCCATGCCATATCGGACTACCGACTTTCATTTTCTACTAGCAACTTCATTTCTGCCATTCTCATAAGAATCCTTTGCGCTTTATTCAACGTAGATAATATGATCCGTTTCGATGTCTTTTTCAAGGGACCTCTACGGGATGACAAAACTGACGGATGTGTCGCAAGAGATAATATTTGGAGGATCAAGTAAGACTGTTTCGACTCCTCCGATGAAGTGATTCCTCTGCTCGCACGGCGGAATGATAAAAGGCTGGCCTACTTCAGTATTCCAATCAGATGATCGATATGGCAAATTCATTTATTTCTCCAATCCGAACACCGCCTCCCTGCTCTTCGCTATGCTCTCATCCACCGGATCGCTCGCGGTAAAGATTATCGCATTCCTCTGGGCGTCGTATGCGCACATATTAGTCAGATAACTTTTGCCTCCGTCCTTCTTCGCATCAAAGACCTGCTCAAATCCAGGAACCGAAAATGCTTTGCCAGCATCGCCTTCATATATCCCGGGCGAGGCGCAAAGGTAGAAATATCTCCCATCCGGCGTAAAGCCGAAGCTATTCCCGACTTCCGTACCGGGAACTTCCATCACTATTTTCTTTTCCGCGATATCATATATGCTGCTTGCCAAATACTCGTAGTCACTGGAGGAGTACATGAGATATCGGCCATCGGGAGAGAATGCGACATCAGAGAACGATTCTCCAAATCCCGAAGCCTTCGCTTCCGCGCTATAGTTACTGCCTTCGTCGACGATGGTCTCTTCCTCGCCTTTCCGGAGTATCACATACTCCTTCTCACTCCTCTCGGTCACGGACGCCGAATATTCGCCCGCAAAAACCTGCTCATCCGTCGACTCTTCCACGGAAATCGTCCTGATCTCCCCCTCAGCAGCTTCCATCCTTACCCGATACTCCCTTTCCCGCTCGTTGTGGTCCTGGTACTTCATCAGGAAAGAAAACCGGTTCTCGCCCTTGTCTTCGAAATTATGCGGCTCGGCGATATAGGCATCTTCATAGAAGCTGACAAAATCCTCGAAGCTCCCCTGGTCGCTCTTGAGAGCATACGCTTCTTCCAGATTTCCGCTTCGGATAAGATGATAATATCTCCTGATCAGGGTGATGCGCGGGTCTTCGCCGGGAACCATCTTGAATTCCGCCGGAGCCTTTTCTCCCGGCACGAACGCCTCGATGCTCTTCACGAATGCCGTGAAATCATCTTCTTTCCGGCCGAACTCTTCTTTCCCGATCCCGAGATCCGGCAATATCTCGTCTATGCCTCCGTATTCCTTTCCCGGCTGGATAGCGTTTCCATAAACATATTCCGCGAACGCATGATCGAAATATCCGTTCACGAGCTTTGCATAAGCGAAAGACTCCAGCACGGAAGTGTCTATCCTCTCGTTGGAAGTTTCCTGCGTATCATTGATGGCCGTCTTGATCCCATTGCCGCATTCCGCGTAAGTCTCCTTGATCCGGACATCACAATCCCCTTTGTAGCCATAATTCTTCTCATAGTTGCACACTGCGGCAGTCGCCTTGAGCGTGCCGATATTGTCCACGAAGCTCGTCCCAGCCGGATCGCCGGCATACCTTTCTCCGGCGTAATTCTCATTGAACACGCGCATCCTTACGTCAGGATTGTTATCGAAAAGGATGAAGAAAGAGTCGCGGTATCCGTTATCGCCATTGGCATAATCCTCCAGAAGATCCGCCAGGCGCGTCACCGGCTCCTTCGGTTCCGTCTTCACGTTCCCCCACTCCGCGGGATAGCAGAATCCGATGCCGATCACTTCGTGCCGATAGGACACCCATCCCGCCGGACATCCTCCCTCCGCTTCCATGCCCAAGCCCCTCCGAAGGGCGGCCTCATAGTTCCGCATCGTCTCTTTCGAGAAACTGAATACGAAGCAGAATAGCACGATGGCCAGGATCATCATCGCCGAGACCCGCGGATTCTTTCCCAGGATCTTCTTAGCCAATGATCCGGTACGATCCGCCCCTTCCGGTAGAGTGTCTTTCATCTGTTTGGATTAATGTTATTCTTGCTGACAGTATATCTTAATTAGACGCAAAAGAAAAATCTATCTGCCCCCCCGGACTGACTCGCCAAAAAACAAGCATAAGACGATTTTGTCTTATGCTCTCTATAAACAGACAATAAAGGCTTCTGCCCTCATCCGTATCTTTGTCTTAATTCTTCAAGCAGTTCATCCGCTTCGGAAAATTCTTCCTCATGACCGCGATAATCATATTCACGCACCAGGGTGCGCTGATAACTGTTGGCTTTCCATTCCGGGCCGCTTTCGCGTATGCGGTCGATCTTCCCGTTGCTGTCCAAATCCTCATAATATACCGAATCCAGACTTCCGTGTCCGAGAGACGGATATTCCTTTATACTGACAGTATCATCCTTAAACTTCGTATATTCGATATACCCCCATGGCCAGGTGGAATGCGAATAGGTCGTGCATCCTTTTTCTACATCCGTCCCATTATTCCATATATAGTTCGGCAAATAAATGAATCCTGCAAGCAAGATGAGGAATATTATTACGCCCGCTGCCATTCCGCCCGGGTATAATAAAGCAAAAATCACAGACGATGTATAATTGGTATAGGTAAATATA
>CAZDCJ010000037.1:0-10020 GCA_964503935.1 uncultured Candidatus Saccharibacteria bacterium | reverse complement strand
CCCTTGTTAATAAATACGTATTCTTATATTTTTAATTACAAAGATGAAATTAATTTTAAATCTTAATATAAAAATAACTCATGAAAGCATCCCCGCTTCATTGATATATTATCTTATATATAAATATCTTTCGTCAGATATATTTAAAAAATGAATATTTTGACCACTTCTCCGGCCGTAAAAATTTTTTTGGCCGAAAAGCATGATCTCCGATATCCTATGCAGACAAGAAAATATCGCATTCTTCCGGATTAACAGCATTTCGGATGCATATTCGTACCCTGAAGTCGCTTCCCTTATTTAAGCCAAAAAACAAGGCCTCTATTTGGCGATCTAAGCCTCGCGAATTTCAGAGCTGAGTGTTTATACCTTTTGCTCATAAGACATAGTCAGACATTTCCAAACAGACGCAATACAGATGCATTTATATTTTTAAATAACAATTACCAGTATCACATACACCGATCCAATTTCATAGTAAAATCTCAACGATACGATGATTCCAGATATTTTACCACGCAAAATTCTAAAATCCTTTATTCATCATCCTGAACTTGTTTCGGAATCCTTGCGTGCAACGATATAGCCTTACGACACGGACAAAGCGTAATATGACGAAGACACTGAAAAGACCTCAGCATGACATGTTAGGAAAGACAGTCAGTAGGAATCTTATAAAATGCTAGGGGGGTCGCGTCATTTTTTTGTAGCCTCTCCCCTGCCCATAAAAATAAAAATGGGAATGGCGTTTGCTTTTGCGGGAGCGGGTCTCCGGACCGGGTCCTTTCGATTTTGAATCGGTACATATACCACTGGAGCTTACCCCCGAACTTAGTCCGGGAGACCCCTTCTCAAGAGGGATGGTTGTGTGCTTTAGCAGCTTAGGATTGTATAATAATAATGAGATGCATGAGAAGGAAGTGATACCTTAACCTCTCCCCTCTTTCATGCAAAAAAGACACCCTTCTGAAGGGTGTCTTTGTATTAAGACGAGATTTATTTATACACCACCATCTGATCCACTACCGTAGTCGTCCGGTAGACCGCCTCGAGATATTGCCTCGTAGTGGAAAGATAGATGTTCGCGCCGCTTTCTCCGTTCCACATGACCGGGTCATGGACCACATAGCCGTTCGCGTCCTTGCTGTGGATGACGACGTAGTGTCCGGCGTTCCGGCCGACTGCGCGGATGAAGATTATCACGGGATTGCCGGCCGCTATCTCGCGATCTATCCGGGCCCAATCGTCGCCGTTGAGTCCGCTGCTGCGGTGAGGCGGAGAGATGGGCTCGCCCGCGGAATTGTAACTGTCAAGCGTCAGGAACCTCCACTGGCGTGGCCAGGAGATGAGGTCGCGCACGAATATCGGCTGACGCGCCAGGACCTTCGGAGTAATGTCGATGCCGTGATATCGGAAGACCATCGCCACCGAAGAAAGAGCGCAGCCGTAATCATTTATCGTAGAGTTGGAGACACCGATGTAATCATTCTTCCATCTCGAATCGTTCTGCGAATAGTACCAGATAGTGGAAGCCGCCGTCGCCGGCCGGTTGGATGCCGCGGCGATCCGCGCGATCTCCGCCTGCCTCTCAGTCATGAGGTTGTTGATGTCTCCCAAGATGGTCTTGCGCTGTTCACGCGTATTGGAAAGCATGTTCTGGAATCTTTCTTCGCTTCCGAGCGTCGCATTGAGAAGCTCCTGTTTGGCAGCCCTTTCCGCCTCCAGGGCATCCTGCTTCATCTTTATCTCAACTTCCAGATCCTCCAATTCTTTCTTCTTGAGCTCGGCCTGCTCGCGTTGCTCTTCCAGCACCGCTTTCGCCGATTTGAGAGAATCAAGCGATGACTTTATCTTCTCGCCCAGCACGCTCACATATTCGGCTTCATTGAAGAATGAAGATATCTCGTCGCTCTTGAGAAGTATTTCGAAGACGGTCTCTTTGTCATAATCGTTGATCTGGCGGAGAAGGTCAGCCAGGATGAGTTTCTCCTGCGCGATCTCCCCCTCTTTCCTGGCGATTTCCGCCATAAGCCTCTCGATTTCCAGATTTACCTCTTCAATCTTAGCTTGAGTCGCTTGGATATCGACTTCCAGCTGGGCAATCTGAGCGTTGAAAAGGTCGACTTCATTCTGAAGGCTCTGAGCCTGGTTCCGCAACTGCCTGATCCGGTCCTCGTACTGCGCCGCCTGATTTTCCAGGCTCTGGACCGCCGTATTCTTAACGCTGATCTGGCTCTCCAGCTCCTCGATCCTGGCGTTATCGGCACGAGTACTGAGTTGCGGAGGCATGATAAAAGACGCTATCAGGAGATAGACGGTCAATTTGCAAATCCTGCTATGTCTTTTGCGATTTTCCACGATAGCGTAAGGGTTATCTTGTAAGCTTGGAAACATTATATCACATGATGCCGGTGCCGAAAAGTGCATAAATGACTGACAAAACTTATTACGAGTACACCCCCCCCATAGCTCCTCATATTTGCCTTAGAGAAGCAATCATCTCTGCGTTATACTCTATTCAAGGGACTCTTATAGAATGACAAAGGGTGAGTTCTTAGAAAATAACAAGGTTCTGATATCTAAAAAAGTAATTCTCGCATAATCCTGGGTTCTCGACTACCTGGGAATGGCAAACAGCTGATTGGAGTAGCAGAATGAATTCTGCGCGCATTCAAAAAAAACAGCCTTCACGGAAGGGCTGTCTCTACTTGATCCAAGGCATCATTTCTTATGGAGAATTTCCACCCTCCAAGTCACTTTCTCTCCGCCAGCATCGCCTGATGCTTCCAAGGCCTCGCGGAAATCGAAATATCTCCTGCTCTTTCTCACGATAGGCTTGTCATGCCTTTCGCTCTTCATGCGATAGAGCGATAAGACAGCGATACTCTTATCCTTCAAAAAAACTGATATATTTTCTGAAGATCGCATCATCGTCCATGTAATACAACACCTCATTAAAGACAATCGCATCGAATTTCTTCCTCGTCTCGAATGCTTCAGCGGCCACACATCGAAAGTCCGATCCTTTCCGCTTCCTATCGGCTTTCTTTATCGCTTCGCGCGAGATATCGATGCCGATATATCTTTTCTTCTGCTTGATATCAAGAAAATCGACCGGAGCGCCTTCGCCGCAGCCGACGTCCAGGATACTTCCGTTCGGAAAATATTTCCGGCAATACATGCCGATAATAGCATGCCGCGCCCTTTCCGCCGGATTATCATCAAGACAATCCTATCTTCTGCTGGATAATTCTTCGTTCCAGACATCTGTTGTCACTTCTAACTGCTTGGCCATAACTTTATCATAAGACTTATTACATTCCGATCGCATACTTCATCCTCCCCAACGCCTTTTCCTTCCCCAGAACCTCCGCGATTTCGAAAGGACCGGGGGAATTCTTGAGTCCCGAGAGCGAGACCCGCAGCGGCCACATTAGCTCGCCCGTGCCGAGCCCGGTCGTCTCTTTGAGGCCGTTCACGATCTCGAGGAGCTTCTCTTTCTTGAAATCCTCTTCGCTTAGATTTTCGAACTCGTCATATATGAGCTTGATATTCTTCCGAGCATCTTCCGCGCTCATCTTCTTCCAGGCAAGGAGTCCTTTCTCATACGAAGGCTGCGCTTCGAAAATGAACCGGACCTCCCCCCCTATCTCGCCGAGCTTCTTCATCCGCTCCTGCTCGAGCGAGACGATGCCTTTGAGACTTTCCAGACCGATGGCCTCTCCCGTGAGCTTGTTCTTGAACTCCGTGTCGGAGATCTTTTCGATAAGCCCGTCTTTTTCCAGATAAGGTACGCAAAGCCCGGCCAATTTCCCGAGTTCCATCTTGCGGATGTACATCCCGTTGATCCAGTCCAATTTTTCCACGTTGAAGACGGCGCCATACTTGTTGACCCCTGAAAGATCGAATCGTGCGATCATTTCTTCCAAAGAAAATATCTCTTCTTCCGTCTTCGGGTTCCAACCCAAGAGCAAGAGGAAATTCAATATGGCCTCGGGCAGATAACCTTTGTCGAGATAACTGCCGGTCGCGACGTCGCCCTGGCGCTTGCTGAGCTTGCTCTTGTCAGCATTGAGCAGCAGCGGCAGGTGCGCGTACTCGGGCGCTTCCCAGCCGAAATATCTGGAAAGCAAGATATGCTTCGGCGTCGACGGCAGCCATTCCTCGCCGCGGATGACATGCGTTGTCTGCATAAGATGGTCATCGACTACATGCGCGAGATGGTATGTAGGGAATCCGTCCGACTTCACCAGCACCTGGTCGTCGATGAGCTCGTTCTTGACCGCGATATGCCCGTAGATGAGATCGTCGAACTCCGTGACGCCTTCCTTAGGAATTCTCATCCGGATGACGTGCGGCTCCCTCGCCGCGAGCCTCGACTCGACCTCTTCTTGGGTAAGATGCCGGCAGTGGCCGTCATACATGGGGGGCAATTTTTGGGCTTGCCTCTCCTCCCGCACCTGCTGCAGCCTCTCTTGACTACAGAAGCAATAATATGCGTAATCATTATCTAGAAGCTCTTTTACATATTTTTGATAGATTGCCAACCTTTCGGATTGGATATAAGGCCCAAAATCGCCCTTTCGGGACGTTTTCCCGTCAGAATCAAGTATTACCCCTTCGTCAGGATCCAGGCCCAGGATATTGAAGATTTTGAGCAGATATTCAATCGCGTCTTCTACCAGCCGGGTACGGTCAGTATCCTCTATACGCAGGAAAAAAGTCCCGCCGTTATGCTTGGCGAAAAGGTAGTTATAAAGCGCCGAACGCACGCTGCCGATATGGACATATCCGGTCGGACTAGGGGCAAACCGGGTCCTTACTTTTTTAGGAATTTCTGTCATTTTGTTGATTAATGATCTTAAATATCATTTGTACACAATAAATCCTTCATCTGTCATCTCGAAGGAGCAAGGCGACTGGGAGATCCGGGAAATGGACGCGGGTGGGAGAAGCTCTATTTCAAACTTAAACGCTTCTTCTCACTTCGTACAATTCCTAGATTTCTCACCTCCCTATGGTCGATTCGAAATGACAATCGTACGAGCAAGCGAAATACTTCTAAATCTTATCCTCTTTATCCCTAAAAATCAACCAGGCGAGGCGGAAAGATGCGTTGTAAATCCTTTTAAGTCGGCGAGGTTCATGGATGAGCCGCCACAGCCATTCCATTCCGCGCCTTTGGAAAATCTTCGGCGCGCGGCTGACCTTACCCGAAATCACATCAAAGGAGCCACCCACGCCCATAGCGACGCGTACGCTCCCAAGCCGCGGCAGATTCTCATGAATCCACTTCTCTTGTTTGGGAGACCCTAGCGCCACAAAAAGGACGTCGGGCAAAGCCGCATTTATCCTTTCTATGGCCAACCTGTTTTCTTCTTCCGAGAATCCTTTCCTCGTCCCCTCCTCCGCGCCGGCGATAAGGATATTCGGATACCTTTCCCTCAATATTTCCCCTGCCCTCTTTGCTATCCCTTCGCCCGCGCCCAGAAGATACAGCCTCTTTCCTGCCATGAAATCGCTGTCGCATATCGCATGGATAAGATCGATGCCGCTTATCTTCTCGGGCAAGGCATCGGTAATCGTATCTGGAGCAAACAGTTCTCGAAAGGGCATCAAGAGCAACTGCGCAAGATTGTAAAAAAAACCTCCCTTTTTCTTCCGAAGATAGCTCGCCGCGGCAAGTACCCCCATCCCATCGGCCACCCCGAGATCGGCCGCTTCCACTATGCGCCGGAACTCTTCGTCTCTTTCCGCCCTCACGATCATCTCGGAATTGAGCGTCACGACCTGATGGCCTTCGAGAGAAGACAAAAAAAGCCTGATTTCCTCAAGAGCTTCTTTTTGCGTCACCGCGTCTACGGCGACTTGTGTTATCTTAACCCTGCCTTTTTGCATAATCATTTGTCGAGAGAGAAAGCATCCACCAATTTATATTTCGTAGCGCCCTTGGCATAGACTTGGCTCGAATAGAGATTGACGTGATCGACCGGGATCTTGCCGCGAAGATGCACGTTCGTCTGCTTGCCTTTGAGCTGGTTGCCTCTCGCGCTGGCAAGGACGATATGCGGGGTAAATTCCTTTTCCGGATACTTGAATCCCGCTGCCTCCAGTCTCTCCCGAAGCTCTCGGCGAAACCCTTTCACCGTCTTGTCCTCATAGACAGTCGCCCAAAACATCTTCGGGTCCTGGGCGTCCGGCCCCAAGACGATCCGATCCAGACGCACCTCGAAAGGCGCCGTATCGCGAGAAAGCTCGTCCAGTGCCTCTCGGGCGGCCTTCATTCCTTCCTTATCAACCAGCCCCAAATATTCCAGCGTGAGGCGGTAATGCGAAAAACCGGTCCAAAACACGTTCAGATTCTTCCATCTCTTCTCTTCCCGGAGAAAACTTTCCTTGATCCCGTCCGGCAGGTCGATTGTTATGTATAGTCTTTTCTGCATGGATTAAGTATAACAGCTTAAAGCGTATTTGACAAAAAGCATACATCATATTACGATATAAGGCAAGCAAAACGGCTATTGCCAAAAAGACAAATGGAGGGGTCATATATGGCAGGGAAAAAGCGCAAGTCCGTTAATTTCGTCAATTTATTAGAGCTACTTATTTTTAAGAATTCCAGGACGAAAGAAGACAGGGACAGGGGGAACAGGATTTTTCCCAGAATCGTGGACAAAATACAGAAAAGACAGCTTGATATGAAAGGATTCGCTGCCTTCCTCAAAGAGGCAGAGGCAGCTGATCTCAACGAAGAGGAAAGATTAGGGGTCGTCGAGGATATCCACTGGACGCTGAATGCTCTTACTAAGGTACGCATCGTGGGAAACCCCTTTTTAGGAAAGCACCAGCATATCTTCGTCGTATGCAAGAGAGAAGCGGAACAAATATCAGGCAAAAAACCTATCTATCCGGGATACATCAATATCTTCGATAGATATGTAAAACGCGATATGGATACCGTCAGCAAAAGGCGCGTCGGATTCCTAAAGGAAGATAACGCGCAAGCTCTGGCATATGCCTTGGAAGAAGGCGGTTATCCCGGGGTCAAGATATTCCGGATCAATAGGAGTATCGAGGAAGGTATAGTCATTGAGATAAAAAGAATGAGAAGCTTCTTGGGGGATATCGAAAATCACAAGGAAATCGACGAGGAAACCGAGAAAGAGGCGCTGTCAAACAATCCGCTAAAAGAGAAGGATTACAATCCAGATAAGCTCTGGGGAAAAGAAGAACTTTTTCATTGGAAAAATAACCTTCCGATTGCCCCCTATGCTTCGTGTCCTAAAGGTACCACGGCCGCCTGCAATCCGACTGCAACCACCTGCAACACAGCCGAAGCTATCTGCAACGAGGGTAATGAACTTCTGGAAGCTATTTGCCATCCAAGCAACTAGCTTCCTTTTTTATTTTCCGTTGACAAAATAAATGGAAATAGTAAGCTTGTGATAAAGAAAAACGGAGGAAAACAAAGAGGTGGTGATTTACGAGAGATGATGAATACCTGAAATCGGTTTCGTTTGTGGACCCCGCCCCTCCCCTAGGCAGCAAGCTGGAGGAATTGATAAGAACGGTCTACGAAGACAAAGGTATCGCCGAGACTTATCCGCTGGAGAAGATGTATCCTTTCTTGGAGATGCTTTTCCATGACGGAAACAGACTGAACTCCGAAGCCCTGCTCGGATTCCTGGAACCGGGGACGCATAAAACCCGCAAAGACATCCCTAACCAGAACTTCATCTATGTAATGGTATTCGGGCTCGTCAAGATAGGAATCCTGGTAAGAGACATAGAGGTATCGGCTTATATGGTCTGTCATGACGGGGTCGGCGGACAAGGAACATATTCCTCATGCCTTAATCTTCGTCTCGGACTGGATTCCGTGCCGCTGTATGTGCAAAAGGAGGATACGGCGTTGGACCTCGCAAGGCTGATCCGGATGTACGAAAATTTCAACGGACGACGCGCCGTGCATTTGAAAAAAATAGAACGCAAGGCAGAAGGATACGTAATGACGCATCTCAATATCCCGCAGGATACATGAGCATCGTAACATAAAACGTCTTCCTTTTTATTTTGCCCGAGGCTTATTTGCCTCTTTTGCCGGAATGTCGTATAATTAGAAGATATTAGGAGGGTGTTCTTTTCATGTCGCGCGTTTTTACTTTTGTCTCAAAACTATGAAAGAATCATATTCTTACCAGCAGTTAGAGGATAAAAGGGTCCATTGTCTTACCTGCGCCCAAGGGTGTTTTATTTTACCCCAGAAATACGGGCTGTGCGGCGTCCGGAAGAACATAGACGGCAAGCTCTATGTCCTCAATTACGGCAAGATCATCTCGCAGAGCGTCGATCCGATCGAGAAGAAGCCGCTGTTCCATTTCCTGCCCGGCACGAATACTTTTTCCTTCGCCGCCGTCGGCTGCAATCTGAGCTGCGGCAACTGCCAGAACTGGCAGATCTCGCAGACCGTGAAATCAGACAAGGTGATGATGGAGATGGGAGAAGAAGTGACTCCGGAAAAGATAGTGCAAACGGCCATGAAACACGGATGCCCGAGCATCTCCTACACTTACACCGAGCCGACGATCTTCATGGAGTTCGCGCTCGACACGATGAAGATCGCGAAGAAGAGAGGCGTGAAGAATATCTGGGTCTCCAACGGCTTCATGACGCCCGAGACACGGGAACTTATCCTCCCCTATCTCGATGCCGCAAACATCGATATCAAATCTTCCGAGGATGAATTCTACCGGAAGTTCTGTATGGGAAGGCTTGAGCCGATACTGGAGAATTGCAGAGCGATCAAGAAAGCAGGAGTATGGCTCGAAGTCACTACGCTCATCATCCCCGGCCTCACGAGCGGCGAAGAGAATATCAGGAGGATTGCCGATTTCATCAAGGACGACCTGGGAGTCCGCACCCCGTGGCATCTCAATGCGTTTTCCAGAGAGATTTCCTGGAAGATGCGGAATATTCCCGACACAACGGAAGAAGATATCCATGATGCCTACCGCATAGGCAAGGAAGCCGGACTCGAATACGTCTATGCCGGCAATCTGCCCGGGGACCCGGAGGAGAATACTTACTGCCCGCAGTGCGGAGAGCTCAATATTGAGAGAAAAGGTTATCGGATAGAAAGGCATGACAAGCGGGGCGAATGCCGCAACTGCGGAGAAGATCTGGACCTTATCCTCAGATGACATAATTACTAACATAAAACTATGCTATCTTTCGCCGCCATCTGTCCGCACCCGCCTCTTCTCATTCCGGACATCGGAGGAGAGGACGCGGCAAGAGTGCAAGACACGAGTAGTGCCATGCGGAAGCTCGGGCACGACCTCGCCCGCCGGGGCATCGATACCGTCGTCATCATTTCTCCGCATGGACCGGTATTCATGGATTATATGTCCGTAAACCTTGCAGAGAGGCTCACCGGGGATTTCGCGGACTTCAGCAGCGACATCCGGATGGACGTCCCGAACGATACCGAATTGGCGCGTTACATCAAGGACCTGGCCGATACCAACAAATTCCCACTCCAGACAGTCAGCGAGCCCCTGGATCACGGCACTATGGTGCCCCTCTATTTCTTGATGGAGGAAAGGCCGGAAGCAAAAGCATGCCATATATCCTTCTCCTATCTCGATTACAACAGGCACTTCACTTTCGGCGAGATCATTTCCGAGGCAATCGAGGATACGGACAAGAAAATGGCGCTGATCGCGAGCGGTGACCTTTCGCACCGCCTCACCCCCCAAGCTCCGGCCGGATATTCTCCGCGCGGAAAGGAATTCGACGAAAAATTGATCGAAAAGCTTGAGAAGAATGACGTGATGGGGATCCTCGATATGGACTCCACTCTCATCGAGGACGCGGGAGAATGCGGCCTGCGGTCCATCGTCATCCTCCTCGGAGCGCTTTCGCGTGTCGATGGATACAAGTTCAAGAGATTGAGCTACGAGAGTCCGTTCGGCGTCGGATATATGGTGGGAAGATTTGATTTCTAAGCCCGCATAGAAA
>CAZDCJ010000036.1:3566-10382 GCA_964503935.1 uncultured Candidatus Saccharibacteria bacterium | reverse complement strand
TGCTCGGGGACAGGGATTCGAACCCCGATTAACAGGACCAAAACCTGTCGTCCTACCATTAGACGATCCCCGAATATGAATTTTCTTGTCATCTCGAAGGAGGCACGACTGAGAGATCTGGGAAATGCACGCAGATAAAAAGGCTCCGTCTCGAATCTGATCACTTCTTTTCGCTTCGTACAATTCCCAGATTTCTCGCTCTGCTCGAAATGACAATACCGCACACCCCGGCGACTTACGGGAGCAAACTTTAATTGTCATCCTGAACTTGTTTCAGGATCCTCGATATGCAGCGTCCAATCCGAAATATGCGGATCAAGCCTTATATTACGAAGATGCTGAAACGAGTTCAGCATGACAACCCAAGAACAAAATACAACACACCCCGACTTCGGCACCCCTCTCTAGGGGGAATAGAAACTAGACTCCCGGCGAATAATACTACGCGACCACTTCCCCGCCGAACATGTCGAGGGCGCTGTTCACCAGATCCTCGGCTTGCTTTTCCTCGAGACGGATCTCTTCCATCTCAAATCCTTTCTCCGCGGCTTCTTCCTTGCTGATGAAGCGGAGCAGGACTTTCGCTTTCACCGTTTCCGAAGCGACCTGTTCCACCGCCACGCGGTTTTCCGGCTTCTGGAGGATGCTCTTGTGGAAAGAATACTGGCACGCGACCAGGATCTCATCCTCTTCCGCCACGATAGGCTGGCAGGTCTTGAGGCACGCGACGAGCGAGCCGTTGCATTTCTTCACATCCTGCACGATTTCCGCCCAATCGTCTTTGACTTGCTCAAGAGGCGCGGCGTTTCCTGCCACTGGAATTTCTTCCGCCGGAGCTTCTGCCGCCTCGATGATAGGCTGAGTTTCCGATGCCAATTCCTGCGCTTCACCTTCCTTCACTTCCTTCATGAGATGCCCGGTCTCTATCCGCATCTTATTCCCTGTCTCTTCTGGCTGCTTCCCGTCAGATTTTTCTTCTTTCTTTTCCGACATATCCGCACCGGCTTTGCCATTATAATCCGGCCGGACGACCGGTGTCAAATCCCCTTCCTCGGATATCTTTATTTCCGCGATAGCCAGCTCGAGCGGGAGCTGGGGCAATATCGCGCTCTTGATAGAGTTCTGGCTCTTCATGAAAGCGCCGATGATGCGGAAGATCCGGCTGAGATTCACTCCCGCCGCGGTCTTCTCCAGCTCGTCAAGCTGCTCCTGGGTCATCGAGGATGAGAAAGTGTCCCTCGAGGCGGGGCTCATCTTGACGATGAGCATCTTGCGGAGATATTCCACGATACTCTTATTGAGCTCGGCAAGGTCATAGCCATCCTCGGCAATCTTGTTGATCCTCATCGCCGCTTCGCCGTATTCCTTGCCCAAGACCGCCTTTACCACGTCCACCGAGAGCATCGCGCCCGGCAGAGAAAGGATGTCCTGCACCTCTTCCAAAGTGATCTTGTTGTCGTCCTGGAGGGCGATGATCTGCCCGAAAAGACTCTCGCTGTCGCGCATCCCCCCGCCGGAAGTGATAGCGATATATTCAATAACACCGTCTTCTACTTCCACCTTCTCGGCCCTCGCGATCTCCTCGAGGCGTCCCTTTATCTCCTCGACACGCAAATGCCGGAAATCGAAACGCTGGCAGCGCGAGATGATCGTCGCCGGAATCTTGTGGATCTCGGTGGTCGCAAGGATGAAAAGCACGTGCGCGGGTGGCTCTTCCAATGTCTTGAGGAGTGCGTTGAAAGCCCCCTTGGAGAGCATATGGACTTCGTCGATGATATAGACTTTCTTCTTGCCGCTCGTGGGCGAGAAATTGATGCGCTCGATGATGTCGCGCATCTTGTCCACCTGCGTGTTGGTCGCCGCATCAATCTCCACCAAATCCAAAAACTGCCCGGATGCGATATCCTTGCAGTTCTGACACTCTCCGCACGGCCCTCCTTCATGAAGGCCGAGGCAGTTGACCGCCTTGGCAAGGATCCTCGCGACCGAAGTCTTGCCGGTGCCGCGCGGCCCGGAGAACAGATAAGCATGAGCGACCTTATCATTCTTGATGGCGTTCCTGAGCGTCCTCAGGACGTGCTCCTGTCCGACCACGTCGGAAAATCCCGAAGGCCTGTATTTTCGGTAAAGGGCGAGACTCATGCTGTTTATACTTATATATGAAAACTAGTTAGAAAAATCGTCTGAGATGTCATCCGCGGCAGGCTTGCCGATCGTTCCTTCCTTCTTGATCTCTTCCACATCTGGCGTCCATTCCTCTTCGATGGCGGCATTGCGCTGCTTCTCCTCGAGCGCGACCGGATTATCCGCATGGTTTTCCGGCGCTGCATCCTCTTGCTGCGGCACAAACATATTCCGCTGTCCCGGAATCTGCTCCGCTTCGGTCTCCTGAGCAAGCATTTCCGCACGATCTTCCTCGCTGATGATGGATTCCACCGCTGCCCATGTGCTTACTTTCTCCTTCGGCACTACCAGGATGACTTCATCGCCTTCTCTGGCCTTGAAATATGTGAGTGATGCCAAGAGTACGTTATATTTGCGCCCTTCGGCGTTGACATAATATTTTTCTTTGCCGTCCCTCATCACCGTACCGATGACCTTGCGCGTATCTACCGAGCTTATCTTCTTATAGACGAAAGACCCGTCCTCGGTGATGGTAAGCTTGAGCAGGTCGCCTTCCACCAGCTTAGATTTGCTGGCATAGTTGGCAGGTACCGGATATATCTTCCCCTCCATACTGATCATCTTCTCTCCGTCAAACGTCCCTTCAACAATTTGGCTTGCTTCCGAGTCCTTGGGGGCTCTGCGAGGATCGCTGTTGAGCTCCTTCATGATCTGCTTGGCAGCGACGATATTCCTCTCCGCGTTATCAATCATCTGCTGCAACAGGGCCAATTTGTTTTGTTTCGCTTCTTGCATAGGTTTTATTTTTATTTTTTATAAAAATTTGATACTTCCAATATACCAGATTAAAAAGCTCTTGTAAACCGGCAGGCCGGAAAACGGCTTATCTGAGGCTTTTTGAGGAGACAAAGAAATTTTTGCGCAAATTCGGGGATACATTCGTCTCTGTTTGGCCCCGATACTATCCCCTGGCACGAAGTTTACCCCGGTCCCGGATCAAGTCCGGGATGACATTACTTGATCCGGGGGCGCCTCTCTCTCTTATAGAGGAAAATTACGCTTGAGCGGCATGGGATGGTTTGGCGATAATGAGATTGCTACGTCGCTTCGCTCCTCGCGATGACAACTTCGTTGTTTGTCATTCCCAAGAAAGCTTGCCTCGACTAGCGAGCATAGACGGGTGGAAATCCAGGGTTTGTCATTTCAAACCGAGCTAA
This sequence comes from uncultured Candidatus Saccharibacteria bacterium, assembly GCA_964503935.1. Classification (GTDB taxonomy): domain Bacteria; phylum Patescibacteriota; class Minisyncoccia; order JAHIHE01; family JAGLIN01; genus STD2-77. The sequence continues at coordinate 7,041 of CAZDCJ010000036.1, read as the reverse complement.
AGGCGAGTGTGAGAAATCTATAAATCATTATTAGCGAATTACAACGTTATTTAAATAAAAATCATAAAAGAACCGCTAAGAAAGTTCCCGGATTTCTCAGTCGTACCTCCTTCGAAATGACAAATAAAAGAATAGGGTACAAACAGAAAGCTGCCTCGCAATGACAGGAATACCATCTATTTCAATATCGCCCCCACGCCGAAACGGTCGAAATAGGGATGCGAAAAGCGAAAATGGACCATTTCCGTCTTCTGCCGGAATGCTTCCTCGATGATCTCGTCGGCAATATCCTCCACCTTTTCGCCGGCACTGCCGCAAATGGGACAATTGCCGCGACGAAGATAAGGATGGTGATTCTGCCGGCAGACATATCCCGCTTCCATATAATCCTTGCCAAGAAGAAGAGTGCGGATCTTAAAATCATAAAGGGAACCCAATACGTTCTTCGCCCCGCGTACCGCAGACTTCACTTTCTTATTGCTTTGTCCCTCCAATATCCTGACAAATCCTTCCTCCTTCTCCCGATCATATTCCGCGACTACTTCCAAGCTCTTTTCCTGTATCCGCTTGATGTTCTGATCGGCGCGCACGAGATATGAGCCCACGATCTTCTTCTGCAGCCGGTTAGACAGCAGTTCCCGGAAGCGCCCGATCAGCTCCCGGCGCGAGCCGATGACCAGATACGGAATATGGTTCTTATCCATGTAATGCTCGACCGCATCGGCCACTTTTCCGAGATGCCGGTCGATGTGCACTTCGATATGGTTCTGGATCTTGCGCTCCTCGAGACCTTTCCAGCTTGCCCGTGCCGCGTTCATCCGCTGCGGTACTTCGCTCCGCAGTTCCTCCGTCGTATTCTCAAGTTCTCCCCAGAAGAGATCGAAAATCCGCGCCCGATCGCGTTCCAAGAATACGACGCAGTAGCGCGGATATTTCTCTATGCTCTTTATGAAAGGATGCACGTAAAAATCTTTCTCTATGACCAGCCGGGTCGGGACATACACGGGCAGCTTGAAGATGCCACGCCGGCCTCCGTCGGCAAAAAATATTGCCAGAGTCTGCGTGCGCGAGGGAAGTCTCCGGTGGCGGATTTTCTGGTCGATTTCCCATAGCGCCGCGCGGATTTCCCTCCTCTCCTCCTCGTTAAAACTCCCCGCTGCTTCGAGCCGCTTCTGCCCCTCAGAAAGAGCAGAATTCATGACCGATGTGTAATCACGGTCGCCCCGTATGCCGAGATAAAAGCTCACGGTCCACGAATGGACATGGATATCTTTGGCGAGCTTCTCTATATCGTCTTTCGTCAAAGTCCGGATTTGGATATCGTTCTTCATATTTTTGGATTATGAATTAAATATCTATAAACCGCTTTTTACGCCGTCCTTTGCGGCAGAGACATAGGAGATTTTCAAGTTGCAGACTGGTTATATCCATATTCTATCGTCAAAGCAGGAAGTAGGCAAATGAGGCGCGGCGCCAGGAAGCTCACCGCCTTTTCCTTTACAAAAGGACTTCCGGGAGTTACAATACCGGAAGATTGATCTCGCTTAGATCGATATTTTAATTCCTTTAAATACGGAAAAATGGCAAGCATCACTTTTCGGGAAATCAAGAAAGGAAACGTAATCCTCATCGAAAATGAACCTTACGAAGTCCTGGACCGGTCCTTCCGCGCCAAGCAGCAGCGGGAAGCGATGGCAACGGTCAGCATGAAGAACCTTCTGAATGGCAAAGTATTGGAGAAAAATTTCCAGTCCTCCGCCATAGTGGATCTCGTGCAGCTCAACGAACGCCGTGCCCAGTTTCTCTACCGCGACGGGGACGAATACTCTTTCATGGACCAGGAGACCTACGACCAGTTCACCCTCAGCCGCGAGCAGCTCAAGGAGGCGGCTAACTACATGAAGGAAGAGCTGGAAATCAGGATCCTGATGTTCGAAGAGACTCCGGTAGACGTCATCCTTCCTTCCGAAGTCAGCCTCAAAGTCGTGGACTGCCCGCCGGGAGTAAAGGGCGACACCGCGCAAGGCGGCTCCAAAATCGTGACCCTCGAGACCGGCTACAAGGTCTCCACTCCCCTCTTCATCGAAGAAGGCGACATGGCAGTCATCAAGACCAAGAGCGGCCAGTTCGACAGACGGGAATCGTAATCTGTCCCGCTATACGAAAAACGCCCCTCTCGGGGAGCGTTTTTCGTATTGACAAATCCTCCTCAGAAGAGTATCCTCGAAAACGGATTAAAAAGGAGGTTAATTCATCACATCTATAGAAGACATCCAAACACACAGGATTTCCGACATCAGAATGTTCATCGCGGATATCCCTAAAGACGACCGATCGGTCCTCAAAGAACTGACTTTGGGCATAGACGGATCCGGCGGATCCCGTGACTTCTATCTCGAAAGCGTCAAAGAAATACTTTCGAAAAATTTCGCGCCGGGCACGAACGCCATGAGAATACTATTCTCTATCTTCGCCTGCGCCTCGTGGTGCAGGCGAAACAGCAGACCGGACCAGCCGATAGATCCCATAGAATCCATATGTGGGAAATGGAGTCTCACAAAAATACAAGGAAGTATCCTTCGCAGGATACTGGGCAAGGTAGGGATCGGCATCCTTGGATCGCCAAGTGCAAACCCCAACAAAATGATAATGATGGCGCCGATACCCGATGGCATCACTGCCGACACCGGACTGAGATAGTTTCTCTCTCCGGCTATTTTTTTAATCATTCTTCGCGAAATATTCCATCGACGCCGAAATTATGAAAGACATTCTTCCCATCTTGCCCCGGAGGGGGTTGACAGGAAATAATTTATCGGCTACCATGGACGCATGCTAGATGACGTAAGTCATGCATGACATTGCAGAGGATCCGAGGACTCGGACCGCTGAGCAGTACATCCATATAGGAGGATTTCAAGAAGCAGTATACAGATTGCGGACGCGATGCTTCTTTTTTGTTTTTTTGTTTTTCAAAACTCAATAGGAGGGTTTTAAGAAGCAATGACGGATTACGAGAGTATGCTTCTTTTTGTTTTTTCGAAAATCATCCATATAGCGCGTCAATAGCGAAAAACTTGTGCTTCATACATATTTAGAGTAGAGATCGGGTGGGAAAGGTAGATCGGACGGGATAGGATCGGATCGTTGCAGCCAGCTCCGTGCTCTAAAGCCGGAAAATGATGAAAAGATGAAAAAGATGGTACAAGAGCACAAAATGTAAATACCGCGAGAAAACGATTTCTCCCGGGACGGATTGATAAAAAATGAAAGCACTAAAAGTACTTTTAGTGGCAGCACTTCTCCTGGTGACTGCCTGTGGAGCAGCTTCTGCTGCAGGTAACGCACAGTCTATGGCAGACGCCTTTGCGAGCGGCCAGTACGCATTCAGTGGTTCAAGCGCAACCACGGCCATTGATGGTTGTGTCGCAATAGCAAATGCTGATGCCGGATCTTACTCCAGCAGCTTCGATGC
>CAZDCJ010000036.1:0-3466 GCA_964503935.1 uncultured Candidatus Saccharibacteria bacterium | reverse complement strand
AAAAACAAGGGGAGACGACCAAAAGTCTCCCCACTCTCTTTTTTGTGCCATTAATACCGCATTCCAGGATAAGGATCCGGCCGGAAGATTTCCGGAAAGTTCCGTGTCCTGAAAGGCATGCCATAGGGACACCATAAAAAAACACTTCTCTTGAGAGTGATAACGGATGAAAAAAACTATAGCTATAGTAATGGCTGCACTGATATTGATTTCGCTTACCGGCGGAATCGCTTCGGCGCACGATGCAAGATCGACAGCCGGAGCGCACTCCTATGGACAGATCGCCCGCACGGGAACCTCCGTCTATTCCGATGGAGACTACGCCCGCGCGATCGCCCAGGCAAGCTCTGCCGGAACGGATTCGTATTCGACGACCTCGGCTTCTGCCCAGAGCGGCAACAATATAGCCAGTTCCAGCGCTTACGCCACCGGAGACAAGACTGAAACATATTCCTATGCCTATGCCGATCCGTATGCGACAGCTACGGTCACCAGCGCCTATGCGGAAGGCAGTCGAGTCTATGCGTCCACCTCTTCCGGCGCCAGCGGAAACTGGATAACGAGCGCTTCGGGATCTATCGCCAGCGCCGGAGGAGCAACCTCAGTATCAGTCTCTTCCAGTCACACATAAGGAACGATCTGGAACAAAAGCAAAAAAATAAAACGAAGGAAGTGTCATGACACGAAAAAATATAGCAGGATCGGTGTTAGCGATTTTCTTAGTATGCGCATTTTCAAGTACCGCCCTGGTAGGATGCGACACCAAGCTGGCCGGATTGGCAGAAGGATCCGGAAACGACGGGCTCCTTCATTTTTCCACATTCTGGGGTGAGCATCATAAAGCCATCTTGACCAGCGCGACTGCTTTGGATGGGAGAGTGAGAAGCGAGACTCGGGCCTTTTCAGACGATGGCGATTTCCTCGCCGGATCCGCCGCAAACGCAGACGGCCATCTTTCCGATACGGATTCCTTCACCTACGTGGATGGAAGCCATGTGGGAACGATTGCCACAGCGACCGTACGAGGTCCCGGCAGCGCCTCCGCCGGCAGCAGCGTAGTAGTGGCATAAAAGACCGATACAAAATGATCGAAATTCAAGGGGAAAGAAAACGATTTCTTCCCCGCTTTTTTATCTCCCGAAAATCTCCTTTTGACAAAATGCCGATTTGGTGGTAAGATTATTTCCAGAAGTTTTTTATCAGATACATGAAAAGACAGATTGCCAACAATTCATATTTCCAAGAGAATATCATGGACAAGCTGGTAAGCTACGAAAAAGGGACTTAGTTTGAGGTGCATCCTGCCTATTTATGGAAAAAATAAGGCACTGCACCTTCAGACAGCCTCTTTTTTAATGGAAATAATGCAAAAGCAATGGAAAATCAAAGCATACTGGATTTGAAGAATATCCAAAAATATATCGGACTGCGGGAAATCTTTACCGATGCCAGTTTCAACGTGCACGAGAAGGATAAGGTCGCGATCGTCGGACAGAACGGCAAGGGCAAGACTACCGTCCTACGGATCCTCGTGGGGCTGGAAGAATACGACGCGGGCGAGATCAATAAGAACAAAGGTCTTCGCATCGGCTACCTCTCACAGAACAGCGACTTTGCCTCCGAAGAAAACACGTTGGAAGAAGAGATCTGTAGTGCCGACGGCGAGATGTATGCTCTCATGAAGGAGAAGGCGGAAATCGAACGCCGGTTGGAATCCGCCCAAGGCGATGAACTGCAGAAGGCCCTAATGGCCTACGAAGACATCATGGAACAATACGAGACAAAGGACGGCTACGGCTACGAAGCGGGCACGGAGAAGACGCTCAAAGACTTCCGCTTCAAAGAGAAGGATCTTGTCCGGCAAGTCAGGACTCTCTCCGGGGGCGAAAAGACCCGGTTGGGGCTTGCTAAGCTCTCTCTCCAGGACCCCGACCTCCTGGTCCTTGACGAACCGACCAACCATCTGGATCTGGAGACGATCATCTGGCTAGAAAGATACCTGATCGCCTGGGAAAAAGCCGTCATCCTGGTTTCCCACGACCGCTACTTCCTCGACCACGTATGCGATAATATCCTTGAAATCTATAACGGAAGGATCCGCCGTTTCCATACCAACTATAGCGGCTACCTGAGAGAACGAGATAGGATCATGGAAGCTGAAGAGAACGAGTATGGCCGCCAGCAAAAATTCATCAAGGACCAGGAAAGGTTCATCGAGAAATTCCGGTACAAAGCCACCAAGGCCAGCGCGGTACAGAGCCGCATCAAGATGCTCGATAAGATCGAGCGGGTAGAAAAGCCGGAAGACGATACGCGGACCATGTCTATCCGCTATAACATCAAGGATCGTCTGCCGGCCAAAGTGATGGAGATGGAAGACCTCATCATCGCGCGCGGCGACAAGTTCCTCCTGGAAGTCGGCGGCAAAGTGGAAATCTATAACGACGCCAAGATCGGCATCATCGGCAAGAACGGCGCCGGCAAGACCAGCTTCATCAGCACTATCATGGAAGAAGCCGCGAAAAAGAGCGACGTAAAATTCGCGCCCAAGATCCGCATCGGCTATTATGCCCAATCGCACGAGAATCTGGATTACGAAAAGAGTATCCTTGAGAATATCCGCGAGGTCTCCGACCTTTCCGATGAGAATATCCGCAGCGCTCTCGGTTGCCTGCTCTTCACAGGCGACGATGTGTACAAGAAAGTGAAGGATCTTTCAGGCGGCGAGAAAGCGAAAGTCTCCATCGCGAAACTGACCATGGGCGAAGCGAATTTCCTCATCCTCGACGAACCGACCAACCACCTGGACATCGAGAGCCGGCAGGCCATGGTCGATTTTCTCAAAAGCTTCGACGGCCCCATCATGCTCATCTCCCACGACCGGTATGTCCTCAACGAAGTATGCAACCAGATCTGGGCGATCCGGCACCAGAAACTGAGCCGCATCCTGGGCAACTACGACCGCTATGCCGAGATGGTGGAAGGATATTAAGATCATAAGAACAAGGCCGAGAGAGCCTTGTTTTTATATTTTCAATAATAATCTCCAAATAGTGTCATCCTGAACTTGTTTCAGGATCTACGTCTTATTGCGGCTAATTAATATTTAAGTCATCAAACTCTGGATTCTTCTCACGAACCAGATTTATCTTCCACTGCCGATGCCATCTTTTGAGTTGCTTTTCTCTCTCAAGAGTGGCATTTATATCAGTAGTATGCTCATAATACACTAATTTGCTAAGATTATACTTTTCCGTAAAACCTTATATTAGTCATTCTATAAATATAATATGTCTTAGCCATATGGATAGGCTTAATCCGATATATCGCGGATGCTGAAACAAGTTCAGCATGACAATACAAAAGCTCTCCGCCCTTCGCAATGACAGCAGCTTACACTTCTCCTAATGCTTCCTCATAACGACAATCCATAATTATTATCCTTCCAGCATCGCCAGCGTCTTCT
>CAZDCJ010000035.1:0-10727 GCA_964503935.1 uncultured Candidatus Saccharibacteria bacterium | reverse complement strand
CAGTATCTGCCACATCCTATCCTATCTTTGCCAATAAAGGCTTTTGAAAATATAATGAGGATATGAACCGTTAACCGAAAAACATGGAGAGAAAAACGACCGTATACGCCGCCCTTGCGCTATTCCTATGCCTTGCTTTCTTTTCCGTCCTTTTCATCCTCCGAAAGGAGAAGGAAAATGACTTTGAGATAAACCGCCCGGACAGTACAGAAGAGCAAGGAACGACCGCGCCGGAGGAAGGCTCCGCTGAAAATACTGGAGGAACAGACAAAGAGCATTTCGACGATGAGATGCCGCAGGAAGAGCCAGACAAGAAGACCGACTATCCGCCACTCGTCGAAAAACATAGAGGTAGAGAAATCGTGAAGGTAGGCACGGAAGAAAAAGTAGTCGCGCTCACTTTTGATGCGGGCGCCAACGCCGACGGCGTCACGCCCATCCTCTCCATATTGCGCGAAAACGGCGTCAAAGGCACGTTCTTCCTGACCGGCAAATTCATCGAGCGATACCCCGAAGAAGTGAAAGCGATCATCGGAAGCGGCGGAGATGTCGGCAATCACACCTACGACCACCCCTATCTCTCCCAGCTTACCGATGAAGAAATCAGAGAGAAGATTGCCGGCGCCGAAGATACGTTCGCGACGCTGGACGGAAAATTCCAGCCGTTTCTGCGCGCGCCTTACGGCGACCGCAACCAAAGCGTGCTCGATACCGTGAGCGAAGCTGGCTATATCAATATCCGCTGGACTATCGACTCTCTCGGTTGGAAGGGCACCTCGGGCGGACAGACCGCGGGCACCGTACGCGACAAGGTACTCCGGAATACTTCGCCGGGCGCCATCATCATGATGCACCTCGGCAGTAATCCCGATGACAAGACCCACCTCGACTCGCAAGCGCTTCCCGAAATCATCGCGGAGCTCCGCGCGGACGGATATGAATTCGTGACGCTGTCGGAACTCATCGAGATGGAGAAATAATGGGAAATCCTCATCTTTGAATCTTCGTATTATCGCATTCACAATTTACCTTCCTTTTGTCATCTTGTAAGGATCCCTTGAACGGTATATTGGGAATAAATAATACCATAAGAAAAGATTATAAGGAGGGATTCTTACCAGAATGACAAATTGACGGTCTTACCGCGATAAAGAATATTTGCAGACTGAATAAGCTCAACCACGAATTCCAAAAGTCATGAATAAGATCCTCAAAAAAGATTTCTATATCGGCACCACGCCAAAAATCGCCAAGAGGCTCCTCGGCAAACGGCTCTGCCGCAAGACCGAGAGCGGACTCTGGGTCGGGAAGATCGTGGAGACAGAAGCGTATGTGGGCGCGAAGGATCTCGCCTGCCACAGCGCAAAGGGAAGGACGACGCGGACAGAGGCGATGTTCGATACAGCCGGACATGCCTACATCTATCTCATCTACGGCATGTACTACTGCCTCAATATCGTCACGCAGAAAGAAGGCGTTCCAGAAGCGGTACTGATCCGTTCTCTCGAGCCGCTGATCTTAAGCGGCGAGAAGATAGAGCCGGAACAGGAACGTTATCAGGAAGAGAAGACCGAGAAAATCTTAAACGGTCCCGGCAAACTCTGCCGGGAATTCCGGATTGGTAAGGAACTCAACGGCGCGAACCTTGTGGAAAAGAATGGCCTCTGGCTGGAAGACGGCGAAGACGTCCCGCCGCGCGATATCGTTGCCGTGCCGCGTATCGGGGTGGATTATGCCGGGCATTGGAAGGACAAGCCGCTGCGGTTTTACATCAAAGATAACGGATTCGTTTCGAAGAGATAGGATGATCTTTAGGGGAAAGATGATCAGTACAGATATCCCCGTATATTTCTCTATCAAAAAACAGGCGCGATGCCTGCTTTTTTGATAGCTACATTCTTTTAACACCACCTCAACTCATATCTCCATGCATTTTATGTGTCATGCTGAACTCGTTTCAGCATCTTCGTCCTGCTACACTTTGTCTGCATAATAAGGTTGCGTCATCATATATCGAGGATCCTGAAACGAGTTCAGGATGACAAAACTAAACAGTCTGAATACAAAGAGCGCCAATGATTATCTTTTAAGTCACTTGTTCTTTCCCAGTTCCCGGAGGGCCAATCTCACCCGCTCCTCGAGGCTCTTCTCGCGGGGGATATTCTCCAAGACGCTCCGCACCTCATTCTGCTCGTAGCCCAGACCCATGAGCGCTTCAATCACATCCTGCTGGTCCAGTATCTCTTTCTGCGCGTCATTAAGTTCTCCCGTCTTGATATCGCCGAAAGTGAACTTGTTCTTGAGCTCCAATATCACCCGCTCCGCCGTCTTCTTGCCGATGCCGGACACGCGCGTCAGGATACTGGCATCTTCTTTGGCGATGGCGAGCTTGATGGTATCGGGATCTGAGACAGAAAGGATACCCATCGCCGCTTTCGGTCCGATACCAGAAACGCCGATCAAGATCTCGAAGAGCTCCATCTCCTCGTAAGTCTTAAAGCCGAACAGCGTAAGCGCGTCTTCCCGCACAGCCAAATGGGTATAGAGCGCGACCCTTTCGCCCGAGACATCCGCGCCAGGCAGGACGGAGACCTTGAAACCCACTCCACCCGATCTGAGGATGATGGAATTTATGCTCCTGAAGACAATCTCTCCTTCCAGATATGAAATCATATATTTTGGTTTAATTAGATAGCTGCTTTTATGATAATATCATTTGACATTCCTCGCAAACTATAATAAACTGCAAGTGTTAAATCCATAGCAAGTAATCTAATTTTAAACGAATATGCCAAATACAAGTTCAGCCAAGAAAGAACTAAGCAAGAATCTCCGCAAGCAGGAAATCAACCTTCGTACTAAGAACCGGATGAAGAAGATTGTCAAAGACCTGAACGAGACTGCGCTCAAGATGGACAAGGCAGAGAGCATCGCCGGCGAGGACCTCAAGGCGATCGAGACTGCGCTTAACACCGCCTACAAGGCAATCGACAAGGCTGCCAAGAAGGGCATCATCAAGAAGAACAGCGCCAACCGCAAGAAATCAGGCCTTGCCAAAAAGGTGAACAAATTGCAGGAGAAGTCATCCAAGAAATAAGGAAGTTTAGATAACAGAAAAACAAAAACGGGGAATAGACCAGAACAAACCACCCATAAAGGGTGGTTTGTTTTCATTCGCTCCGACTAGGGGGGGGTAGTACAGTCCTTATCCGGTCAAAAAGACTGTCCTTTCGAATTGCCTAGGGGGAAAAATACGCGCAGGACATGACATCCGATTGCCGATGAGATTGTTAGGTTCCCGCATCCACGTTGCGCCGCGATGACATTTATATCGTTTGTTCCTGTCGATAAGTCGGCATGCATTGTCATTATAAGAAGGTATTTAGCCTGCCCTTGCACCCTCTAGACGTAAGTTCCGGCGAAGATGACAATCCCGTGAAAAAATCCGCCTTTGCCTTATCCTATATCTCATTCGCATAGCATCGGGATTCTTCGGCCTCGCCTCAGAATGGCAGCTGTATATCATTGCCCTCTCTAAGAGAGGGGGGGTGGCCTGAAAGGCCGGGGTGTGTCGGATCGTGATTGATAAAAACAAAAGGTCCAATCGAGACGATTGGACCGACTCGTATGACACACCCCCCGTAAGGATCAGGTCACCGATAAGACCGCGTTTCACCATAATTTATTCCGAACTCTAAGACAAAGATTAAATCGCCGCGACCAGGAGGTCAAGCGCCAGCTCCGGCTCCATTTTGCCGGTCTTGATGCTGAGATCCGCGCCGTATAATTTATTGTAAAGGAGGATAAGATCCTCTTCCCGGAATCTGCGCGCATAGGCGAGATTCTTTTCCACCACAAAAGGGTGGATATTGGTGCGCCGGGAAATTTCCGTCGGAGCCAACCCCTCGTCTAGCAGGCTTTTGATGCTGATGAGATTGCGAAAATGGAAGACGAGCATCGTAAGGATATAGTTGCCGTTCAAGCCCTGGCGGAGCTGTCCCGACAGGATGGAAAGAGCCCGGCCTTTGTTGCGCTTCCCCAAGCTCTCGATAAGACTGAAGATATTCATATCATCCGCGCCGGAAACGAGTAGGAGGATATCCTCCTTCCGTATCGGCCGACCGTCAGCGTACGCGGCCAGCTTATCTATCTCCAGTGCCGCCTGATGGAGGTCATACGCGACCACCAGCCTGCCTCCTCTCTCCTTCTGTTCCATCCCCTTGCCGAGGAGAAGCGCGAGAAAATCGATCTCAGCCTTACCCATCACGACGCCGCATCTCTGCGCCCTTGCAGCCAGCCACGCGTTGAACTGGAAGCCCAGCGGAAGCGCGAATTCTTTCGTATCAAAATGCGCGTCTTGCTTGAGACCTTCGAAGAACCTGAAGGCGCGCGAACGCTTGTCGAGACCTTTGGACTCCAAGAAGAATACCTTGTCGCGGGAGCCGAGTTTCTCCAGATGCCCCAGAAGGAATTCTTCGAAATCATCCCGCCGGGCGGAAGGTGCGGCTTCGTCAGCCTTCATTTCCTTCCTCGCCGCTTTCTTCCCCGACCAGAATCCGCGGATGACCGTCAGTTTGTCGGGGCTGAAAAGGGAGCTGGCCTGGAGCGTTTCTCTCGCCCGTTCTTCCAGCTCGAAACGACTGTCCGTAATCGCGAAATCGAAGTCGCTGATATCGGCATCGGGATTATCCCTCCTCATCGCTTCTTTCTCGCCGCGCAAGATCTCCTGCATCGAGAAATCGTCATTTCCCCACCATAAATATATGTTGTGTCCGCCGTTCGTCTGCATGTTGATATATTCGTCTTAATGATATCCTGTACCCTACATCCCCGCGATCCAGTCCACGCTCTGCGAGGTCTCCACCACCTGGATCCAGGTCTGTCCGGGCACGAGCTCGATCTCCTTTCCTGCTTCGTCATAGAAATACAATTTGGAAGCAAGGCTGCTCTTGTCTTTCGACCATTTGCCTCTGATTTCCTTGCCGTTCTGATAGATGCGGGCACTGCCTTCTCCTTCGATGTCCATGTCGTTGTATTGCCCCTCGATCTGGCGCGAAGCCGCGAACATCACGAGGACGTTCTTGGCGGCTACTTGGGCGTTGGTATTCTTGTCCATCTCCCGCGTCCCGCTCTTGAAACGCAGATATTCGTTCTTCGCCGGATCGTAGTCGTACTCCACTTTGAAAGAAGCCGGGTAGCCGATGGTGATGCGGCCTTTCATGCCCGCAGGATCCTCTTCGGCAGCGAATTTGAAACCGTCCAGGGAACTATCCAGCCGATAGTTCCTCCCTTTGGCATAATCCGCGAGCCGCTCGTAACTGGTAAAGCCGTTGTGCGGTGCCGCGATTCCCAGCTTGCGATAGAAGACGGTGCCATCCAGATAGAGGGCGTTGATGTTATCCATGATGCCGGCATCCAATTTTTCCAAAGCGAAATGCGACCCTCCCCAATGCGCCATGATAGAATCGAATCCCATCGCTAGCGGGATAAAATCATGCCGGGCGCTGCGCACGCTCCCGATTTCCGTCGCCTTGTTGCATACGAAGAACGCCAGATAGCGGGTGATACCGCCGGTCACGGCGGGTATCTCGACCACCAGGTCGGCTTGGGAGATTCCGGAAAGAGGCCGCGCCTCGCTGTCTCCGGCCATAGTCAGAGCGATAGGACGGGCCTGGGCATTCTCGCACCCAAGGCCTGAGAGCGGGCTTTTCGGCCCTTGGTCCTCCGGCTCATCTGTCTTCTCGGGAGCCGCATCTTCGGAAGAGCGATCGAGGCCGAGATTGCTTTCTATCTTAAAAGTATCCCCTTTGAGCAAAAAAGTGGCGCCAAGGATAAGCAGGATGATTCCGAGCACCGCGAACACTGCCTTTTTAGTCTTTTTATCCATCGTTTTCTGTTAATCTGATCTCCCTTTGATTTTAGCACTATTTTCCCTCCCCTCCAAACAAAAGACCGACTACGAAAAATAGTCGGTCTTTGCGCTAAGATAAGGAAAGGATATGAGACCTTTCAGCACACGGCATACCATTCGTCCCCGAGAGGATCGATGTAGCCCATGACGGCCAGGACACTGTTCACCACTATCCAAGCGATGAATACGACGATGAAACCGATAATCGCGTATTTGACCATATCCTTAGCCTTGCCGATAGTCTCTTGTTTGCCGGCGGCAAATACATACGCGAAGCCGGCAAGGACGATGGCCAAAGCGGCGGCGATGACCGCCAGCTTCATGAGAAGCTCGATAAGGAGCTGCCCCATGAGAAGCATGGAACATAGGTTGCAGGCCTTGCATTCGTTCCAATCGGTAGAAGGGTCATCGGTGTTGCGGCCACAGGGAATGAGCCCGCCTCCTTCCTCGCTTACCCCGCACTCAGCCGTCGCATTCTCTGAAGCTCCCGCCAGCTCGGGAAAGATGGGGGCGAGCTCCGCGGCCGCAAAGAGAGCTGCCGGATCGGCACCATCCGAAGCGGCAATTTCCAATACAGACGTTCCCGGGTCGTAATACTGCGGCCCATCGTACCTTTCTCCCGCTTCACCATAATGGCCGTTACCGGTGCCGTCGCCCGTGAAGGAGCCGGGACCGGTAGTGCCGATGCTGCTTCCCGGAACATACGTCTGACCCGCACCCGTACCGCTACTGCCGCCGCCCCCTGGCGTAAAAATGACCGTCGAAAATATATCCGCGACCGGCGCTGGGGGCATTATCTCTTGACGCATGTTCCCGGTAAGGCTGGCCTGAGAAGTATTGCCATAGACTCCCGCATTCACCCGCGCTCCGTTCTCCATTGGCTCGTTCTCGTATTCCCCGTAAGTAGGATCCGAGCCCGAAGGGATACCCGCATCGATAGCCGGCGAATTCACTGAGTCTGTCACCCACTGGCTGAGCTGCGGATCCCATCTGCCTGCTTTGGACTGGAGATGATAATCCCTGCCGGCCTCGTGATAGAGCGGATTGCCGTTATAGTTGCCGGTTCCTCCATTGGTATAATCTCCGCCGGCGTTATCATAGAAGACGTTATAGGAGACATCGCTTCCACCCTGCACGCCCGCCCCTTTGCCGGCGCCGGAATATTTACCCGCTTTAGTATTCGTGAAGATATTGTTTATGATCCTCGCCTTGCTGTTCTTGTCATAGATGCCGCTGCCATAATTGCCGTCGAAAGTATTGTTGTAGATGAGAGCCGCGATATTCGCGGAAGAGATGATACCCCCGGTCGGACCGACGGCGGTATTGGTGCTGTAACCGTTACCGGCGAAGATATTGTGATGGATTTCTACCGGGTATTTCCCGCCGCTTACAGGCGCGGTACCGACTGAAAGCCATACGCCTCCGTTCCAGATATCATGAAAGACATTGCGGAATATCTGGATATTATAGAGGCTGCGGCCGCTCTTATTGTCAATCTGCACCCCGGCACTGCTATCTTTGCCATTATACGAGAAAAATTCATTGTCATGGATGCTGTAGTCGTGGCAATCGTCGCCGCGGACTCCGTCGCTTACCCGGACGGCGATCTTATTGCCATACACCTCAATGCCCCCGGAGTTCATGGCAAAGAGCCCTTCGTGCCCCATGGCATTGACGAAGTTATTATAGAAGCGGACATTGTTCGCGCTTACCAGCTTCAGACCATCATTGGCTCCATCTTGGAAGGTCATATCATGCACAGAGAGGTTCTGCGCGCCGGAGAGATAGATGAGCGTGTAATAGAGACTCCCCTGCCAGCGGTCCACATACTGGGATTCGCAGGGACGGAAATCCTTGCTCCACGAAGTTCCAGAAGCGCCGATGCAGTTCTTGAAGCCGACGGAGGAATTTCCCCCTCCGGAAGAGCTGCGGAAATTGTAATTGCCGTCGATCTTGAAGCATTTGACCTCCGCGCCGGATACCGCCGACTTGGAGCCGATAAGCGGATCCATGGTGCCGCCATGCCCGGGAGTATAACTCACCGTCTTCCAATTGGCATGATCCTTGAGTTGGACGACCGCATCCTTATCGCCTTCGAGAATCACATTGCTCTTGAGATAGATGGGGGAGCTGATGACGTAAGTTCCCGCTTTCAAAAAAACCGACCCTCCTTGGGGAGCAGACGCGATCGCATCATTGATCTGCGTCTGATTATTTTCTCCCGCGGAGGGTGAAAGATAGGTCGTATCGGCCAGGGAATAATTCCCCCAGTTGCAGGCCGAATCTGCCCGTGTTTCCGGAACCATAAAAATCAAAAAGGCAAATACGAAAAGCAGCAGAGACGATTTCTTCATAGAATTATTCCTCCTTCCTCCAAATACCGGTTAATTCATTAGCAGCCTAACAGACAGGATATCGCGACACATCAGGACTGAATAACCGCACAATCCCTCATCCTCCTAAGCATGATATATGATAGCACGAAATCAGCACACGGCATACCATTCGTCCCCGAGAGGATCGATGTAGCCCATGACGGCCAGGACACTGTTCACCACTATCCAAGCGATGAATACGACGATGAAACCGATAATCGCGTATTTGACCATATCCTTAGCCTTGCCGATAGTCTCTTGTTTGCCGGCGGCAAATACATACGCGAAGCCGGCAAGGACGATGGCCAAAGCGGCGGCGATGACCGCCAGCTTCATGAGAAGCTCGATAAGGAGCTGCCCCATGAGAAGCATGGAACATAGGTTGCAGGCCTTGCATTCGTTCCAATCGGTAGAAGGGTCATCGGTGTTGCGGCCACAGGGGATCAAGCCGCCCTCTTCCGTGCTCGAGGGGCAACTGGTGGAAGTGGCGGTATCGGCAGCAGCGCCCAGCTGAGGAAAGATAGGCGCCATTTCGGATCTCATGAGCGTCGCCGGCCTAGTCTCGGCATCCGCGGTAGAGGTGGTCCCCAGAAGCGCCGCCCCCGGATCGTAATAGAC
This sequence comes from uncultured Candidatus Saccharibacteria bacterium, assembly GCA_964503935.1. GTDB lineage: Bacteria > Patescibacteriota > Minisyncoccia > JAHIHE01 > JAGLIN01 > STD2-77. The sequence goes on along the minus strand of CAZDCJ010000035.1, from coordinate 1,823 downwards.
CACTCCGGCCTCCGGCGTACCCGGCTTGATCTCGACGATCCAGGCGTCTCCGTCTTCGGTATAAGAACCCGGACCGAGTTTGACTCCCGCTTCCGTGCTCGTTCCTCCGGTATAGGTCGTTCCTCCGGTCTGGGCATCGGTGGCGCCTCCCCAAGGATCCGCCCCGACGCTGGCTCCGATACTGGCTTCCGATCCGCCGGTGGTGAATTGGACCGTCGGATACCGGTCATCGCGCGGAGTGGGCGCGGGCGGCATCGGCACCTGGGGAATCTCGCCGGTAAGGCTCGCCTCGGAAGTATTGCCATACCGCCCCATATTCAGCCTGTTCCCGTTGTTCCAAGGCTCATTCGAATAATCTCCATATCTGCCGCCCTGGATCCCGCCGTCTATCGCGGGCGAGTTCTCCTGATCCGGCACCCAGGCTCCCATCGCCGGATCCCATCGTCCGGCTTTGGACTTGATGTGATAATCCGTACCGGGATTGTTGAAGAGCGGATCGCCGGCATAGTTCCCCTCCCCGCCGCCGCCCGTATAGTCCCCGCCGGCGTTCTGATAGAAGCAGTTATACGAGACTTCCCCTGCGCCCGAGACGGCGACGCCCTGGCCGGCCCCCGCATAATTGCCGGGCTGGGTGTTGCTGAAGATGTTACTCAGGACCTGGAGCTGCCCGCCCTCGTCATAGACTCCGCTGCCGTAATTGAAATAGAAGGTGTTGTTGAAGACCACAGCGCTGTTGGAACCGGTGCTCACGACCCCGCCGGTCGCGCCCACGTCCGGATTGGTGCTAAGGCCGTTGAATTGGAAGATATTATGATGGATCTCAACCGCCGGACTCCCGCCGTGCGAGGGGATGTCCAGAGAGAGCCATACGCCCGAACTCCAGATATCATGGAAGACATTGCGGAAGATCTGGATATTGTAGACGCTTTCCCTTCCCTTGTACGCGATCTGCACGCCCGCGCTGCTGTCCTTTTCATTATAAGAGTAGAAATCGTTGTCATGGATGCTCATGTCGTAAGAGTCGTCTCCTCTCACGCCGTCGCTCACGCGAATGGCGAACTCATTGTCGTGGATCTCGATGCCGTGGGAATAGAGCGCGTAGAATCCCTCGTGCCCCATGGCATTCACGGTATTATTGTAGAAACGCACGCCGCTCGCATGATCCACCTTCACGCCGTCATTGGCCCCGTCCTTGAAAGTCATGTCGTGGATCGCCCAGTTTCCTCCGTTGGAAAGGCCGATCAGCGTGTAATATCCGTTCCCGTGCCACCTGTCCTTGTATTTCTCCTCGCAATCCCGCATGTCATCGTCCCATGAAGTGGCCGAAGCGCCGATACAGTCCCGGAAGGCGGTGGAGGAATTGCCTCCGCCGGAATTGAAATTGTAATTGCCGTCGATCGTGAAGCACTTGATCTCCACGTCCGAGAGTCCCGAGTCTCCCCCGATCAGCGGGTCCTTGACGCTTCCCTTGCCCTCCCCCAGATAAGCGATAGTCCGCCAGTTGGCATGGTCTTTCAGCTTGATGACCGCGTCTTCATCTCCTTCGAGGATCAGCTTGCTCTTCAATTTGATCGGCTGGCTGATGATGTAGGTACCGGAGCGAAGATAGATGGAACCGCCTTCGGGCGCGGCATTGATGGCATTGTTGATCTGGATCTGGTTGTTCTCTCCCGACTCCGGCGAAAGGTAGGTGGTATTTGCCATCGAACTACTGCCGCTATTGCATCCCGAATCCGCGAAGGCATACGGGGTTCCCAGGCACATGAACGCAAGAGCGGCAAGAAACGACAGTAAATTTTTTTTCATAGGGTTAATTTGCTGAT
>CAZDCJ010000034.1:0-10955 GCA_964503935.1 uncultured Candidatus Saccharibacteria bacterium | reverse complement strand
AACAGTGTTACCATTCAGGATAGCATGTGTTACCGGTTACTGTTAACTGTACAATGTATTTACACAAACGATTTTTTATGATATTATTGATTTCGCTTGGCGCAAAAAGCATGCCAGGCGGAGAGTATATGAAATGGAAAATAGAAAAATCTGTAAAACATTAGGTGTCGTAGCATTAGTTGCAATCGTAGCAAGTATATTCTGTATATCTGCCCAAGCAGCGTCCGTGTCACGAAGCTCGACTTCGACGGCAGTAGAGCCGGGAATGAGCGGAGTCGGCTGGACAGAAGATGGTACGCCGTGGATATCGATGAAGGTGGGCAACCCGGAAGGAAATATTTTGAGCGTGTTAAGATACAGAGTAGATGGAGAATCGGCCTGGAATTATGTCCTATGGAAAGGCGCTTGCAGGGAGATCACATACAAACTGGATAAAGCCCAAGGCGCAGAGCCGTGGACGGTCCAAGTACAGCGCGTAAGCACGGTGCTGAAAGACGAGAACGGGCAGCCGAAAGTGCTCGAAGGACTCTGGATCTGAACGTTCTGTAAGAGTTTGCTGATCTGGCTATAAAGGGTTGGATCAGCCATTTTTTTAGAGAGAAAAAGCATTAATATTAAAGTCGGATCCGTCAGGATGTTTGATAAAATTTTCATAATGTGATAGTGTCGGATATTAAATGTACCTTAAAAAACAATCAAGATATTAGGGGGGGCTAAATTGGCTAAGATAAGCTATCGGGGCCAATTCGGCGTCCTAATACAAAAGTAAAAAAAGAAGGGCCTAGAGTGATAAAGATGAATACGGTACGAGCATTTTATCTAGCACTTTTAGCCTTATCTCTACTCACGGGAGTAGGAGTAGGTGTGGGTGTAGGTGCGATGGAGTCAGAGGAAAGCTATATTGATACGACATTTGCAGGATATATTCCGAGCGGACATTGTCGGGCAGAAGAGAATGTGTCAGGTTCTGCCATAATCGTTACGGACTTTTATCCTTATACGATCAATTCCTTACAAGGGGATGGAACAGTCAGACACAGCGAGCATATCAGCCTTTATCTGGAAAGAGTCGGGCCTATGGATAGGCCTTATAGCCTGATAGTGACAAAAGACGGAGGTGTCGTATATAGGGAGAATATTGAGGCCAGTGATTTCAGCGCAAAACGTTTCAGTATAGATGTCGGTCCGGCCGTTATCCTGAACGAACCCGAAGCCCAAGGCGGATATTATTCCAACTATGAGGTGGATATATTCAAAGGTGAAGGTTCGGACAAGATGATGTCTGCATATTATGAACTATACGCATATCCTGCGGCGTATAATGATAGCGTAAAGTCGGATATCCAGCAGACAGGACTTCGAGTCGCGGATGTGGATGAAGGTCTTATGGGCACTTTCTTCAGAAGCAAGCAGAATGTAACCGCTATTTTCAGTAATTGCGGTCCATATGGATTCCATGGAATAGTGCAGGCGAAATTCTATATCACTACTAATGACGATTTTGAAATAGTGGAAAAAGAGTTCAAATGCACCATGGCTCCCGGTGAGGAGATCCCGATAACGATCAGAACCGTCCAGAGAGGTGAGAGTTATGAGATAAAATTAGACTCATTGCGAACCTACCGGGCGTAACTTACCCGGACGAGTATCAAGTAGAAAGGGATGAAACAGTGGAAAAATCCATGCGTTTCTCCCGTTTTTTTATGCCTGGAGAGGTGGGGGTGGTGAGCTCTGCGCGGGGCGGATCGTGAAAAAGCCGTTTTTTCTTTTAAACATTTGACATTTGGCCGGTTATCAACTATCATACTAGGGTAATTTAACATTAATTTTGCATAAAGATGCTGAGAATTAGACTAAGCCGCGGAGGTAAGAAAAACAACGCCCAGTTCAGAGTAACCGTTGCTGATGGGCACAGGGCTCCGTCAGGCAAATTTATCGAAATATTGGGCCACTACAATCCGCACACCAAGGAAAAAGTATTCAAGGCGGAGAGGATCCAGCACTGGATTTCTAAGGGCGCGCAGCCTTCCGCAACTGTGCATAACTTATTAATCGAGGCGGGTGTAATCACGGGCGAGAAGGTCACTTCTTGGAAGCCGAAGAAGAAGGAAGGCGCTGAAGCTGGACAGAAGTAGCTGATTTAAGCCAAAACTGTAACAAGCGAGGCTTTGGAGGGTGCAATCGATCCATATGATAGGACTGTGGATAACTCAAAGGAAACTTAGTTGACAATGCGTTCTGCTATTATATAATGGGAGCAAAATACAGGAATGTGACGGGTTATCGTGTCCGCCGCAAAGTTTTCTATAAAGGTCGACAGTTTTAGTTTACCAAAGACTCTTTCAATCAAACTTACAGTTGAAAGCTTAATCAATCATACTAAGAAGGGAAACAGATTATGAGCAATGTATCAGACCAAGAATTCGTAGAATTCGTCGTGAAGTCTATCGTGGATCATCCCGAAGACGTGAAGATTGACAGGACCGTTGATGAGATGGGAGTGCTAATCTCTCTACGCATCAGTCCGGAGGACATGGGACAGGTAATCGGCAGGCAGGGGTCTACTGCTAAATCTATTCGAAATCTTCTGAGGGTCATCGGCGCAAAGAACAACGCCAGGGTCAATTTCAAGATTGTAGAACCGGAAGGCTCTACAAGGCCTGAACCTAGACAAACTAAAAATGTCGAAGATGTAGTCGGAGATTTAACTTTATAGGCACTGTTTCGATAAAACAAAGATGCGCCACGTGGCGCATCTTTGTTTTATCTCAGAAAGAGTGGTAATATGATTATCAGAAGCTGGACATCCGGCAGATATTCTGTTATAAGTTGTAAGTCATCATCCTTAAGTTATCCTTATGCGTTTCGATATCATAACCATATTCCCGGAAATATTTGACTCTTATTTCCACGAGAGCATCATAAAGCGCGCCCAGAAGCAGGGGGCTGTCGAGATATGCGTACATAATCTTCGTGATTATGCCGACGATAAGCATCTCACGGTCGATGATACTCCTTATGGCGGTGGGGCGGGGATGGTGCTGAAGATAGAGCCGATCTATAAGGCTCTCGTCTCTATCGTCGGGAAGAACAATCTTCCATGCTTTAGGAAAAGCGAGAAGTCCCGTACCAGGATAGTCCTGTTTTCCGCCAAGGGGCAGCGGTACGCGCAGACCAAGGTGCGGGAATATTCCGGTTATGAAAGGATAATCCTCATTTGTGGCCGGTACGAAGGGGTGGACGAACGCGTGGCGGAGTATCTGGTGGATGAAGAGATATCGATCGGGGATTATGTGCTTACCGGAGGAGAGATCCCGGCCATGGTAGTGGTCGATTCGGTAGCGAGGCTCCTGCCGGGCGTACTGGGCAATAAGGAATCCATCGTGGAAGAATCTTTTTCCAAGGAAGGGTATCTGGAATATCCGCAGTTCACGAAGCCGGAGAGCTTCTGTCCGAAGCGCGGGACGAAGTGGGAAGTGCCGGAGATACTTCTGAGTGGTCACCATGAGAGAATCAAAGAGTGGCGCGACAAGGAAGCAAAAAAATAACCGCCTTGCGGTTATTTTTATTTGTCCGTATAGGCGGAGCATCCTATGATGGGAAGCGGGAGCAAGCTTAAACCGGCTCCCGCTCATCAGATTTCCACTTATGAATGTTATTTATTCGAACATTTCCTTAAGTGCCAGGAATCTCCGTAGCGGTCCTTCTCCGTAGCTTTCGAATTCTTTGAGAATCGTCTCGAGCGTGTCTTTCTTGTCGGGGTTCTTGCTGCTGAACTTATCGGCGTAGCAGATGATCTTTTCTTCGAGTGTGACCGGAAGGAAATCTTCATGCGGAAGGTCCCAGCCTTTTGCTATTATCTCTTCTTCCGTAAGGCCTGAGCCGGTATGCCGTTCCGCAATCCGCGCCTCTTTTTCCAGTCCCAAGCCGCGAAGGATATTTCCGCCGATTACGCCGTGGCGGATGTATCCTGCCTTTTTTCTATCATCCAGGAATTCGAAAGTGCCGATATCGTGTAACAGGGAGCCGGAAACGAGAAGGTCCAGATCGATTTCGCCGTAAAGCTTTTTCTTGTTGATGATCTCGATGCTTTTTCCGAGGACTTCAAGGCTGTGTCTTGCGACGATTTCGAAATTCTCTCGGCTTCCGGAATATTCTCTCAAGATGGCAAAATATCTGTACATAAATTGTCCGTTATCGGCTTAAATGCTATAATCATACTAGCAATTTAAGCCCTAACTGTAAACAAAGAGATGAAGAAAGTAATCCTAGTGATCCTGGACGGATGGGGGATAAGCGAAGAGATTACGGGGAACGCAATAAAGAATGCCAAGACGCCGAATATGGATACGCTTATGACGTATTTTCCGAACACGATATTGCAGGCCTCTGGCATATCCGTCGGACTGCCATGGGGAACGATGGGAAATTCGGAAGTGGGTCATCTTACCATCGGCGCAGGGAAAGTTATCTATCAGAACCTGCCCCGGGTCACCATATCCATCGAGGACGGTTCTTTCTTCGAGAAGGAAGCGCTGCTTCTCAGCATCCAGCATGCCAGAGAAAGGAATTCGAATATCCATCTCATGGGGCTGCTTTCGAACGGCGCCGTGCACAGCCATATTAATCATCTTTACGCACTTCTCAAGCTCCTCAAGAGGCAGGGCGTGCCTGCTGATAAGGTACTCATCCATGCGTTTACGGACGGGAGGGACACGGATCCGTATTCCGGGAAGAACTTCATTGCTGAGCTCGAGAATAATATCGAGAAAGAGAAATTTCCGGGCCGTATCGCGAGCGTCATGGGAAGGTATTTCGCGATGGATCGGAACGAGAACTGGGACCGGACAGAAAAGGCCTACGCTTGCATGGCACGGGAAGAAGGAAAGCGCAGGCCAGCGGCACATGCGGCAGTGATGGAATCGTATAAGGAAGAGCTAACTGACGAATTCATAGAGCCGGTGCTGATCGAGGATGAGAACGGCGGTGTAGGCAATATAAAGGACGGAGACTCCGTGATATTCTTCAATATCCGGGAAGACCGCGCCCGGCAGATTACCAAGGCTTTCGTGTCGGATGATTTCGCATGCTTCGACCGGAAGGGAAAGATACGAGATCTCAATTTCACCACTATGATGGAGTATGAGGCCGGAATGCCGGTGAATGTAATCTTTCCGCCGGAAGAGGTAGAAGAGCCGCTCGGAAAGGTGCTGAGCGGGCATGGGGTCAAGCAGTTCAGGGTTGCTGAAACGGAAAAGTACGCCCATGTGACATATTTCTTCAATGGAGGTCTCGAAGACCCGTATCCGGGAGAAATCAGGAAGTTGGTCCCATCGCCGAGCGTCGAGAAATATGACCAGAAGCCGGAAATGAGCGCGAATGAGGTGATGAACCAGGTCGTCGCGGCTATCGAAAGCGATGAATACGGCTTCATCTTGGTTAATTTTGCCAATTCTGACATGGTGGGCCATACGGGGAATATGAAGGCGGCAATCAAGGCGGTGGAATTCGTGGACCGGTGTGTCGGCAGGATCTACGAGAAGGCGCTCGAGAAAGACATGGTGATGATCGTGACCGCCGATCATGGGAATGCGGAAGAGATGATAAATCTCCGGACTGGCGAAATATTGACCGAGCATACTACCAATCCGGTGCCCTTCATCCTGGTTTCCGCCGAATGCAAGCTCAGTTATCCGCAGAAGCTCGGCCAGAAGCAGGGAGTGAACGGCATCCTGAGCGACATCGCCCCTACGGTGCTGGAAATCATGGAGATTCCAGAGCCGGAGGAGATGACGGGAACGAGTCTATTGGGAGCCTTGGATGACTTTTAGCAAGGAAGATGATCTGGCGTCACGAATTTGCAGACTCTCTTTGATGCTGACATGGGAGCATAATCGCGGTATTATCATCTGTTATTCCGGATGAAAAATGTTAATCGGCAACCCGGGATAAACGAAAAAGAAAGGTGATAAAAAGTGGAAGAACGGCAGCAGATTCCTATACCGGAAGAACTTAAGGGAACAATCTTGGAAGAAATAATCCAAGGTGTAGTGACAAAGATCAGATCAGGAGAAAAGCTTAGTCCGAATAAGGAAGATAAGAAAGCAGAAGGCATCCTCAAGGGCTTTCCGGGGCTGGTAGTTCATGATGAGTTGGATGTTTTTGAACAAGCATGTACATTGTTAGCAGAAGAGGCTGAGACTAAGGTAAAGGACTCTCAAGATAAGGATACGAGTCTTCTTCCGGGTGCTATTACTATCTTGGATCGTGAGATAGGGATGATAGGAGCGCGAACTGTGATGGAGATCAGAGGCGCCAATGTGCGAAGAAGGGTGTTATCTTCTTTTTGCCAGAAACCTCCAGCCAAGCTTGGCATATATGCGGTGTGCATCTGCGGGAAAAGGATAATCGTTCCTGAGGGAGGGGTTGCCATGGATGATGATCTATTGGCAATGAATCTCTTGTGCGAGATGTAAGAAGATCCATTTACCAGCTTGGAATATGATAGCTGAACCACATGCATGATTCAGTTTTTTATGGATAATAGTCCGATATGATCAGATAAAAAAACAGATCGGAGATCTGTCTTTTTTGTGTATAGATTTTGAAATTCGGATGAAATGTCCTATAATAGGAACTGACGGAGGTCTGAGATGTATTGCAAACCGTACAAAGACGTATGGGGTATAGCGGGGATAATAATCATATTATTATCATCCTGCAGACAAAAGGCTCGATGAGACAAGCGGCGGAAAGATATCCGGATGAGCTTGGCAAAGAGCCTATTTTTTATCGGAGAAATCCGTCTTCCTTCATGAACCGGAGAGCTTCGAGCACCGAATAAGACGCGCGGGTCACGCCCATGGAACGGATGTCGGTGTCGGTGCCGACGAGATAGAGCCCTTTGATCGGAGATCTCGGAGAAGGGAAGCGGCCCCGGGTCGCGATGGCGGCCTTTTCCGGTATCGTCACCTGCACATGCTCGAAGACGACCTTGGATTTTATTCCCGGAATGGCCTTATAGACGGCATTGCGCAGCTTCTGGAGCTGCTTCTCATCGCTGTCTTCGCGGATGGCGGTAAGGAAGCCGACTAGTTGTCTGTTCTTGGGGGCGAGAGACGGATCGTAATTGCTGACCGGAATTGCCCAGTAAGGCGCGTTCGTGTGGAAATATACTTCCGAACCGATATAGGAGAGCTCAGGCATCTTTTCCTTGAGTCCTAACCATAGCGTCATGCTCCGGGTTTGCTGGAGGTCGTCGAGATTCTTCATATAGGAATGATCGAGTCCCGCGGCCATCCGGGGAAGGTCTTTTACGAATCCGGAATAGACGACCAAGTCAGATAGGTATTCTCCTTTGTCAGTCACTATGCCGGTGACTTTCCCTTTTTCAGAAAGGATCTCAAAGACTGTCTCGTTCTTGCGGATCTCTGTCTTGTCTCCTGGCATGGAATTGAGAGCGCAGTCGGTGATTTTCTGCAATCCTCCGATTGGATAGCCGTGGCGCTCATATCCGCCTCGGGTGAGTTGCCGGAGCTTCTCGATGTGGTTCTTGCTTCTTTTGTCCGTGCCTTTCTCTTCGTCCAGATAGCCGCTTCCGCCAAGCATCCGCCAGGCGGGCGTCTCCTGCATGGATTTGCCGCTTAGGAAATAGGCGAGCGCATCGATGAAATGGAGAGCTTTTGAGGAGAATTTATACTTCTTGATGTAATCGTACACGCTTTTCTCAAGCTTATTTTTTCTGAGAGGAAGCGAGGACGAAGCGACTGCGTCGATCATCGCCCGGAAAAAGAACATGCGGTCCATGACGGATAGGATATCGAAGTCGGCGAGCTGTTTTACCGTGACGGGCATCGGCTGGAGTTTCTTGCCGTCGCGGGCGTAATATTCGCCGATGCCGACAAAAGTCGGCTGGATATCGAAATATCTGTCCATAAGTGTCTGGAGCGGACCCGAACCCAATCCGGTGATGGCGTGGGGGCCGGTATCGATATGATAGCCGTCCGTTTCATAGGTGCGGCAGTTGCCGCCCAGGATGCCGCTTTTTTCTATGATCAGGGTCTTTTTGCCTTCTTTGCCGAGCGCCAGTGCCGCGAGCAAGCCGCTGATGCCGGCACCGACCACGATCGCATCATATCTGTTCTCTTCCATTGTCTTTTTGCTTAAAATTAGCTATTTTACTCATATAATGATAATATATTTCCAGGTAAAAGCAAAGGAAGATCATCGGTGTCTGGTTTTTGGAGAGAGGCAACTAAGAAATAATCACAACACAATGTCTCAAAAGAAACTGGCAGACAAGCTCTATGTCGTAGTTTTCCTGACCGGCGCGATCGTCATGATCCTCGAGCTCATCGGCTCCCGACTGCTCGCTCCGAATCTCGGGACTTCCACGTTCGTGTGGGCGAGCCTGATAGGCGTGATCCTGGGCGCGATGAGCGCCGGCTACTATTACGGAGGGAGGGTGGCCGACAGTAATCCGAGCTGGGAGACTCTTTCGCGGATCATCTTCATCTCCGGCGTGCTGGTCTTCCTGATCATCGTGTTCAGGCAGAGCATACTCGATCTTTCCGCGTATTTCGGGATAAAGACGGGCGCGGTGCTCGCTTCGCTGCTGCTCTTCGCATTCCCGTCATTCATGCTTGGAATGGTGTCACCGTACGCGGTGCGGCTCAATATCGAGAAAGTAGAGAGCTCCGGCCGGACGGTAGGCGATCTCTATGCTGTCTCGACTTTCGGGAGCATCGTGGGTACTTTCGCGGCGGGTTTCTACCTCATCCCGCATTTTGGCAGCATCAATATCCTTTACGGCCTGGCAATCTCGCTCTTTGCGATCGGCATCTTCTGCCATTCGGGAGACAGGATATATCGCATCAGGATAATGGCGCTCCTCCTGTGTCTCCTCGGCTTTTCGGTAGGCGCAGAGGCGATGGGCGGGGAGAGGTATATTTACGAGAAGGACAGCGCCTACAATCATATCCGGGTGTCGGAGATGGAACTCCGGGGGCGCAGTGTGCGCGTGATGTCCGCGGGCAATTTCTTCGATTCGGGCATGTATCCGGGGAGCGATGAGCTGGCGTTCGAATATACTAAATATTACGCCCTGGATGAGGCTTTCGGGGGGAAGATCGGCCGATCCGCGATGTTCGGAGGCGCGGCCTATTCTTTCCCCAAATATTTTCTCAAGAATAATGCCGATGGCGTGATCGACGTGGTGGAGATTGATCCCGATACCACCGAGACGGCAAAGAGATATTTTGATCTTCGGGAAGACCCGCGGCTGAATATCATCCACGACGATGCACGGATGTTCCTCAATGCCGCCGTAAAAGACAGGAAAGGGATATACGATGCTATATATAACGACGCTTTCAGCTCCGCCTGCGCCATGTCCTCGACCCTCTCTACTCTCGAAGCGGTTAAGGAGGCATATGATCTCCTGGATGACGACGGGGTGTATATCGTGAACACCATCTCTTCTTTCGAAGGGGAGAAATCCACTTTCTTCCGGGCCGAGTACAAGACCATAGCCGCGGTCTTTGACGGCGTATATGCTTTCTCTACTAAGAAAGGCTTGGGCGTGGACGGCGTGCAGAATATCATGATCGTGGCCACGAAGGACAAGAAAGATATCGAGGAAGTGAAGAGCGCATATCTCGCGCGTGGCGGCAAGCAGGAGATCGCGGCCCTCATGGATACTTATCGGGACAAGAAGGTGGAGACAGCGGATGTCGCGCTCCTTACGGACGATTATTCGCCGGTGGCTTACTATGCTTCTGCGGCATGCGATGCGATGTAATCTTTCGGAAAATCTATAGCTATAAGTTCGGATAATACTTACCGGATATGTCGGAAAAAAGAAAAAGCAGGGTAAAACCGGTCCGTTATGAGTTGCTGGCGCCGGCGGGAAATCCTGAGAAAGCCATGTACGCCCTGGAATATGGCGCCGATGCGGTCTATGCCGGCGTGCCGGAATTTTCGCTGCGCTCTCGGATCCGCGGTTTCGACGATAAGAGCATTCTCGGGGCGATAGATGAAGTCCATATCAGGCGCAAGAAGATATATCTTACCGCGAATATCTTCGCGCACAACCGGCATCTTCCGGAGCTTCGGAAGCATCTGCGGATATATAGGGATCATATGCCTGACGCGTTCATCGCCTCTGACATCGGCGTGATGGAGACGATCCGGAGCGTATATTCGAAGGTGCCGCTCCATCTCTCGACGCAGGCGAATACGACCAATTTTGCCGCGGCGAAATTCTGGAAGAGATACGGTGTAAAAAGGATCATCCTCGCGCGGGAACTCTCCCTCGAAGAAATCAGGGAAATACATCGGGCGGTCCCGGGTGTGGAGCTTGAGTATTTTGTGCATGGCGCGATGTGCATGGCTTATTCCGGCCGGTGCTTCCTTTCCGCGTGGCAGGCGGACAGGAGCTCTAATCTGGGAGACTGCGCGCAGAATTGCCGTTTTGGCTATGCGCTTCTGGAGGAAGGAAATTCCGGCGAATACATCCCGGTCGAGCAGGATAATCACGGGTCGTACCTTCTTAATTCTAAAGACCTGTGTCTCATCGAGAATCTCGAAGAGCTAAAGATCGCGGGCGTGACTTCTTTCAAGATCGAAGGGCGGGCAAAGAGCGTGGCATATCTTGCCCAGGCGGTGAAATCCTACCGTAGTGCGCTTGATATGTCCGCGGATGATCCCAAAAAGAAGCAGAAACTCCGGAAGATTAAGAAAGACCTCATGGAAATTGTGAATCGCGGATATACGACCGGTTTCCTCTTCGGGGAGTGTAAAGGAGACGGACAGGAGACTCATGTGTCCCATCTGGACGAGAAATACGAGTTTGTCGGACAGGTAGCCGGCTATGACGAGGAGAAGAAACTTGCCAGGATCAAGGTCCATAATGCTCTTCGCGCGGGCGATCGCGTCCAGGTTCTCCAGCCGCACGG
>CAZDCJ010000033.1:7395-11559 GCA_964503935.1 uncultured Candidatus Saccharibacteria bacterium | reverse complement strand
CCTTTTTGTTTTGTGATTATTCTAACATCTTTTTGAATAATGTCAAGGTGCATACGCAAACACAAAAAACCAGGATATCTATTCCTGGTTCTCACGAGGTGGACCTGGCGAGAATCGAACTCGCGCCTCCGCAATGCGAATGCGATGTAATACCACTTTACTACAGGCCCAGAGACTACCCGTCCATTATACACGATTTTCCAAAAAAGCAAAGCTGCTCTATAGTCCGAAGCCGTTCTCTGCCAAAGCGATGAAATAAGGGGTTATATAAGCTTCGATGAACGCGGCCAGGATAAGAGCAGGGATTATATAAAGAACGGTAAATCTGATGCCCTCGGCAAGCTCATATGTGAGGCTCTCCTTCTTCCGGAAGATCTTCCTTACTACCGTAGCGCCGATCCGAAACCCGATTGCCGCCGAAATGAGCATCGCCGGAATTTCGAAAATCCCGTGCGGAAGGATTCCCATGACAAAGAGCGGCAAAAGCCCTTGGATATAGTAAAGATAAAGAAAAACCCCCACAACGAATCCGTTCGCGAGCAGGAAAGTGAGGGAAAACACCCCGGCGAATATCCCCAAGAGGACCACCATGAGCATGGCCTCGACATTATTGCCGAGGATATTGAGGAATACGCCCCAAGCGGTAGGGGATTCTATGGAAGAGAAAAAAACCTGCATTTCCTCAAGATATGCTTCCATTTCCTGCGGGTATTTCCCCGCGGCCCAGAAGCCGGCAAGGACGGCCGCGACGAATAACACCAGAGAAATCCAGACATATTTCCTGATGCGATAGAGATAAATTTTGGCCTCATTTATGATTTCCACCATATATCTGCCTTAAGGCTACTTTTTCAGTATAACACCGCCGCCGCCAAGCGCAAAATAAAAAGGTGAGTATCGTTCTCACCTTTGGCTTTTTTACCTCCTGAACTTATATCGTTTTTCAGGCTCAGTCTTTCCTATACAGCAGATTGATTGCCGTGACTAAAGCTTCTACGGACGCCATGACGATGTCCGGATCGGCTCCCCGGGCGGTTACCACCCTGCCGTTTCCATTTTCGACGCCGATATATACTTCTGCCAAAGCATCGGCTCCTCCGGTAATCGCTTCTATCCGGAATTCCCGGAGTCTTATGTTCTTTTCCCCTCCGAGTATCTTCCGGATAGCCTTGAGCGCTGCGTCCACCGGACCGACACCAGTATCAGCTACCACCGCCTCCTTGCCATCGAACCATGCCGTGACGGATGCAGTCGGCGTACCGAGGTTACCCGTCATCACGCATAGCTGCTTCAAGCAGAAGATCTTCTCTTCGCGGCTAGGTTCGCCGAGGACCGTGGAAGCGACTGCATAGAGATCGGCATCCGTTATCTGCTTGCCCTTCTCGGCAATCTCTTTGATTCTTTCGACGATCTCATCGAGCTGCTTATCATTTGTCTTTATTCCAGCAGACTCAAGAGACTTTCCAACCGCATGTTTTCCCGTATGTTTTCCAAGAACTATACGCCGCTTGTGTCCGACCATTTCCGGAGTCATTATGCCGGGTTCGAAAGTATCGGACTTCTCCAATACCCCGTGACTATGGATACCGGACTCATGAGAAAACGCATTTTGTCCCACTACAGGCGTATTTGGGGGGAGCCTTATCCTTGTATAATTCTCCACGAGCTTCGAGGTTTCTACCAGATATTCCGTCCGGATATTCGTCTTCTTGCCGTAAATCGACATAAGACTCATGACCGTCTGGGCCAGATCAGCATTTCCAGCCCGTTCGCCGATTCCGTTCACCGTCACCTGCACCTGGGTCGCGCCTCCTTCTACGCCTGCGAGGGAATTAGCCACTGCCAGACCGAAATCGTTATGACAATGCATATCGACTTTGATTCCTTCTCCCACACCGTCCACGAGATCCCGGACAAACTGTCGCATGGCAGAAGGAACCATTATTCCTACCGTGTCAGGCACGTTGATGATATCGCATCCCGCATCCCTGACCGCCTGATATATCCGGATCAGATAATCCATTTCGGTCCGGGTAGCATCCATCGCAGAAAACATGCATTTTACGCCGTGATCTTTGACGTATTCCACGGCTTCGATGGCCGCCTGAAGCACTTGTTCCTGGCTCATTTTGATCGTGTGCACTCTCTGTACCTCTGATGTCGGGATGAAGACGTGAATCATGCCGACACCCGTATCCAGACATGCATCCATATCCACTTTCTTGGTCCGGGCAAGTCCGCAGATCAGCGGATCAAGCCCTCCGCTCGCGATCCTTTTTACAGCTTCCTTATCCGCCTGAGAAGATACGGGAAAGCCCGCCTCGATGATGTCCACTCCGAGCTCGCTCAGCTGGCGTGCGATTTCCAATTTCTGAGAAACAGTCAAAGAGACTCCCGGGGTCTGTTCTCCATCGCGTAGCGTCGTGTCAAAGATCGTAACTTCATCCGATCTTGTCCTGTCTCTTGATAATTCTTCAAGATAATGCAATCCCGCAATCGTCGGATATGTAGTCAATTCTTATTCCTCCTGTCTTTGTTTCTGTTTTTGTTTGTTCCTAATATCCATCTGTCTTTCCCGTTTTTGAAAAATCAGGTTAAAAGATGGTTTCTGCGTATGAAGCTACTCACGCGCGGGAATCATCTTTCATCTTTCGTGCAACAAAAAACCTACCACATGATATGGCTTACTTCCGCTTCTCTCGCGCTAAAAGACGAGCTGACTCAAAAGCAAGCTATCCGAGTAGTAGGTTTAGATCCAAAGCCAAAACTTGATCAGTTTCCTGACCTGCCATAGCGGCGGCAGATTGTGACGCGATTGATATCATGGCTTTGCTTAAGTTGATTAAATTCTATCAGAAAGACTTCGGATGTCAATGGATTCCGGATGTCCATCGTAATGTCGACTCTGATATGATGGAACTCTCTTGTCTTGTCTTGTCCTGTCATTCCAATCTCTACCTCTCAGAAATATATGATGTCATCCTCACACGCTTTATGATTCTCATAATACAAAATCAAATCGGGATATATTGATCAGATGTAATGTAACGAGGATGCTGGAACGAGTTCAGCATGACAGCATATGATAAGTTTGATGAAAGATAATGAAGATTCGGCAATTACAGCTTTATTCTTATCCGAGAGCTATCGCTCTGGACGTTCCCACCGGCTTTCGCTCTGGACGATTTTTGCTTATAAAAAAACCCGACCTTATGAGGTTCGGGAATCGGAAATCCCGCATGTCATCCGTGGGACAAGCGTTTTCCATACGATATTTCTTGCATGCCTGATGTCTTCTTCAGGTATTCGACTCTCGACGAGCTCGACATATTTTTTTCCTCCTATTTGCTGCACAAAAATCCAGCTTTTCGGATATCCGCTTTTCGCAAGCAGTGACTCTATCGCGACAATATCTTCTTCTTTCGCTTCAATCATTCAGATTTCCTCCTTTTGTCTTTATTTAAAACCCCGGCACATGTCGGGGTCTAGCCTGGCAGTTTTTGTACTCGTCGAAAACCGCCGGGCCGGGCCCCGACAATAATGGTAATAATGTCTTATAACCGATATAGCATATATGTAAATAAATCATTTTCGAATCAGTCTTTATTTGATTTGAAATAAAGACTTTGAGGAGTGAGAAATAAATCTCCTCAACAGAATACTTTTTCCCATCCGCGGGATACACCCCTTGTCGTTCTCTGCGAAAGCCCCATTTTTTCTAGTACCCCTACGACATACTGGTGGTTCCTGGGACTAGTCTCGATCTTTACAGCGCCATTGCTTTCTACGATAGCGCTAGTCTGCCCTTCCAGAGCTTTCCTCAATTCCCCGATGTCCGGGATGAACATACTCGGAATTGTAATTACCTTATTCCCAACCGGTGTCTTCATACGAAATTCCCCCTGTCTTTTTATTTCAGCCTCAATCTTTTGTTTTTGAGGCTTTGTTAAATACGATATCACTTACCGTATTCAACAAAAGCTCAAAATCTCATACATCCTCTATTCTCTGCCTACGGAATATCTTATAGGCAAGGAGTAGCGTGGTAGTAATTTTGATTTATTTATACTACCACTGCCAATTCAGATCTTATTGATCCTAGTCTAGACACGGACTTTTGGTCAGTGTCTTTGGGGAAGTCAAAGCTATGTTTTAACTCTAACC
>CAZDCJ010000033.1:0-7295 GCA_964503935.1 uncultured Candidatus Saccharibacteria bacterium | reverse complement strand
ATCTTTTGCAAGCAGGGATCAGATAGGTAGCGGCTTGGGGCGCTACCTATTTATAGTCTTTCAGATACGAACGGGCGGTCGTTTCGGTCAGCTCGTGGCTTTCCTTTATCCGTCTGGAACGAGTCCATTTTTGACGGATTATTGCCCCCGGCTTCGGATATCGCCGGACCCGCTTCAGGAGATAAGCCTGAAATGGATATCCGATATCTGTTTTCAAGGATATTCCCATCCTATTCTACCCCCCAACTCTTCAGGAGGCGTTTTCTGCCTATAAAGCCTTACGGGCAGAAAACGGAATCTTGGCTATAAAAAAACCCGCTATCTCAGAGCGGCTTTCTTTCGGATTCGAACTCATGTCTTCCAGTCCAAAAGAAAACTACCCTACTACTAGTAGGCTAATAATTACGATTACAAACATGCCGAAAGTCTGGCTGGTTGTCTCACTGATGGATTGTAAGCTCGTGTTTTCCATGTTTTCCATTAAACAAGGACATTATATCAATAAGCCAGCCCATGTCAATGCTTCCTCTAAATCCTTATCTTAAACCAAAATCCTAGCATATCGGATAATCTGGGAACAGTTATCCACAAGTTATGGATATCGGAAGCAGCATATCAAAAAAGCCCCGAAGGGCTTCCTTTCCCGTCACTCCTTTATTCTTCCCGTCTCGGTAAGATATGCCTTGAGGGCTTCCTGCCACGATCGGAGCGAGGGAGCCTTGGTGTTGATCAACATGGAATAGGTAGGACGCTTGGCGGCAGCAGCGAATTCTTCCGATTTGACCGCCGTCACCTGGGGGTGCATGCCGGTAAGTTCGAATATCTTGAGAGCGAACTGGTACCAATTGCAGGTCTCGCTGTTCGTGACATGATAGACGCCCGACGCGCGCTTCTCCTCGACCATTTCCCGCACCCGCTCGGCCAGATCCTTGGCATAAGTCGGGCTCCCGAACTGGTCATCCACCACCCGCAGAGGCTGCCCTTCGCCGGCGATCCTTAACATAGTCTCGATGAAGTTCTTGCCCGATACCCCGAACAGCCACTGGGTACGGATAAGGTAATGGCAAGGACCGATATCCTCGATCATCTGTTCCGCCAATTTCTTGGATTTGCCGTAGACGGTTACCGGATTCTTGATCCTATCCTCTTCCCGATACCCCTGGCGATTCTCGCCGTCAAACACATAGTCCGTACTGAAATGGACAAAAAGCGCCCCTAGCTCTTTGGCGGCAGTAGCGAGATATCCGACGGCATAACCGTTTATCTTGTAGACTATTTCCGGCTCGCTCTCGGCCTTGTCCACCGCGGTATAGGCAGCCGCGTTGATGATGACTTCCGGCGCGACCTCCTTCACTTTGGCATTCACCGCTTCCGGATCAGTAATATCCAATTCTTCCCGATCCCAGAGCGTAAGCTGATATCTTTCCACATCCGCGAAAGCCTTCTCCAGCTCGTGGCCGAGCATTCCCTTGGCACCCAATATCAAGATTTTCATCTGCGTGTATTTATCTAATTAACTCCGACATCTTCGGCAACCTTGATCATCGAATACGAAAGGACCACTATTAAGAGGCCGAGGATGCAGTAAGAGATGATCCGCTTCGCCTTGGTCTGCGCATCCGGGCTTCCGCTGCCCGCATACATATAATAGGCGCCAGCAACTACCAGGATAAGGAGCGCGATTCCCGCGACATACTGGATGACAAGCGCGGAAAGCTCGTTGAATACGGTAGGCACGTCTTTGTCGAAATAGACTATTTCCATGGTATTTCCTAAGGGATTATTCCACTAAGAGCTCATCGGTAAGATTAACGAAGGTATAAGACAGGACGATAAGGATGAGTCCGACCAGCGCGCCGATAATCGCCTTCTGTGCCTTGTTCTTCGCCTCAGGGTCGCCATTCGAAGCGATCATCCGCACACCGTTTATGACGATCATAAGGAGCGCGATGGCGGCAGCGATGCCGAGCAGGAAATTGATCGCCCTCTCTGCCCGCTCCTTGACGCTTACTCCAAGAAAAGTGATCGTGATAGGATTTCCCGAAGCGAGAGCCACGGCAGGAAGAGAGAGGAGTGCGGCCACCGCTGAATAAAAGATATGCTTTATCCGATTAAGAGACATGGCGATAGTTAATGGTTTATCCAATCTGATTATACAACAAAAGGAGAAGGATGGACAATCGATCCTTATCGTCCCGACACAAAAAACAGCCTTTTGGAAAGACTGTCTTCTGGGGGGCTTGCTGCCTCAGCATGCCGAATCGTCGCCGCGCAGGAATATGAGAAAAGTCTTGAAGAGCAATATGACATCCAGGAATAACGACCAGTTCTCGATATAATAGACGTCCA
Source organism: uncultured Candidatus Saccharibacteria bacterium (assembly GCA_964503935.1). Lineage (GTDB taxonomy): Bacteria > Patescibacteriota > Minisyncoccia > JAHIHE01 > JAGLIN01 > STD2-77. The sequence goes on along the minus strand of CAZDCJ010000033.1, from coordinate 4,946 downwards.
GCTTCACCTCGCGCTCAAAGTCGAGATCGGAAGAGCCGTTCACCTGCGACATGCCGGTAATGCCCGGCTTGATGGTCAGCAGCTTGCGGTGGCGCTTGTCGTACTTGGCCACTTCTTCCGGCTCGTGCGGCCGCGGCCCCACCAGGCTCATCTCGCCCCGGAGGACATTGAAGAGCTGAGGGAATTCATCGAGCCGCGTATGGCGGATGAACTTACCGAAGCGGGTAACGCGCGGATCGTTGTGGGTCTTGAAGAGCGGACCTTCGCCCCGCTCGTTGATCTTCTTGAATGCCTCGCTTAAGGTTCCATCGGGATTATATTTCATCTGATGTGTCCCCCGGTACATCGAACGGAACTTATACAGCTTGAACTTCTTGCCCTGACCGATGCGGTCCAGCCGAGCATAGACCGGCCCGGCGCTGTCGAGCTTGATGCCCAAAGCGACGATGAAGAAAAGAGGGGAGAGGATAAGGAGGGCAAAGGAAGAAAAAATGACATCGACTACGCGCTTGATGATACGCCCCCAGCCGTCCAGCGGCGTACGCTTGACCTCGATGAGCGTGATGTCGGAGAGAGTCTCCATCTCGAAAAGCGCCGCCTGCGACTGGAACATGTCTGGCACGAACTTGAAGACGATATTCTTCTCGCGGCAGAAATCCAGAAGTAGCTGCACCTCGTCCTTGTCCATCTCCGAGGAACAGAGGATAATCTCGTCGATACCGGGATCGTCATATATCTTGGTAAGGAGATCAAGGTCCACCTTCTTGAGCTTGCGCACGACCCGGTATCCCAGGGTGCGGTTGCGGTTGATTTCGCCCTGGATCGTCTTCATGAGGGAATTATTTCCCACCAGTACCAGGCGGTGGAAACCGAAGCTGTATTTGCGGGCGACATACCCCTGGATGAAACGCACGGCGATGCGCCCGAAAGAGATCATCAGGATTGCCAGGAGCCAGGCCGTGAAGAAGATGAAGCGCGAAGGAAATTCTTCCCGTGCGGCGAAGACCATAAAGAGGATGAACATAAAACTGGCCGATACCGCCGCTACTACGCGCAGGATTTCCCGCCAGACCTTGCGCACGCTCGTAAGGCTATAAAGGCCGAAAAAAGCAAGGAAGCCGATGAAGATCGGCGCCATCGCAAAGACGATTTCCATGAAGCTGGCGTAGTCCATCTCGAATCCGACCGGACGCAGGTCGGACACTTGCGGCGCGAAACGGACATAGTAAGCGAGTCTTCCCGCCAGGATGACCATAAGGATGTCTATCGGAACCAACAAGACGTTGAATATTAATTCGGACTTTTTCATAAGAAGTTTTACGGTGTAATTCCTTAAAGACAAATTTCACAGACCATAAGCCGAATTCTGTTCCCCGACGGATCGGGGCGATAATCATCTATCTAGCCTTGCCGTCACCGGCAAGATCGAGCGAGCCACTTTTTCTTCCCGGCCCCGAAGGGACGGAAAGTTTGCTCTTGCACCAGGCAGGGTTTTCCACCGCCTGCCGTCACCGGCAGGGGACAATCGTAGCGTCCGGCCGAAGCCGAAGACACCGACTGACTTTTCACCTTTCGGAAGCGGACTTCCTAGTATAGTCTCTGCGGCACTTTCCCTATCTTTCAGCTTGCGCCAAAAGACGGTTGCCGTTAGCAACTGCCACGACGCGCACGAGGCGCGGGTGTTCGGACTTTCCTCTTGGAAAAATTGCTTTTCCCAAGCGATTATCTGGTCTGTAAAATTTATCTTTAAGCTCCTTAATTGTAGTTAAAACAAGGGTTTTGTCAAGGATTTCTCAGTAAGCCGGTTTGACAAAGATAATGCTCTATGATATTTAAGACTAAAGGCAAACTACCCACCGGGAGGGATCTGTACCAGACTCATAAGCAAATTGGCTCGACTCGGAGCAGTCACGCTGCTTTCGCTAGCAGCCATAGGAGTAATCGCTTATACGGCATATCTATGCAGCGGCCTCGATATTCTTATCGCATCGGGAATAATATTGATTGTCTCTATGATCGTAGTTATGGCGCTTTTCAGTGCGATAACGAGACTTGCCGGAGAAAGCGAGGAAACGAAAGAAAAGAATATGGCGGAAACGTCAGAATCAGGAAGACAAGAAAGATGAAAAAGATAACTATAAGTGAACCGAATTTCAATGTGATAGATTTGCTGCATAACATGGAATATGCGGCAATAGCGTTCTTCAAACAGGAGGACACCGGAATACAGTTAGGACGCCGCGAAGCAGAAGCGATAATAATAGATTTCATAAACTTCATAGGCCTATGCAAAGCGGTTGATCTAGCCTTTTACACTTGCGATTTGAAAGGCACCCTGCCCCTGGAGAAAGATTTCGATTTCAAAAAATTAGGCGCGGAAGATAAAGCCACAGTCTGCGGCCTGCCGGAACAATGCCTGACTTACTACCCTCCACAAGCGATAAGACCCCTCGCAATAAGCCAAAACGAAAATGAGCTTGAGGGGATAGTGAAATTTTCTGAGAAAGACATAGAGAAGGCTGTAGAAACATTCCTGACTTATTTCAAGTCAGAAAAATGGTAGGAAATCCACCAATGAAGAAAGGATGTTCCTGCACTTAAAAAAACCAGCAAAATGAAAAGCTGGTCTTTTTTATGCTCCTTAGCGATAAAGCTCATCCGCGATGCGGTCGGCTTCCGCCTCCACCTGCGGTCCCTCGTAATCCCCGCTGTGGGCGGTCTCCTGTCCGTAGCTGGGTCGCTTCTGATCGAGATGGAGATTGAGGGTATATTTCTCCGGGAGGTCGTCGATATATACATGGAAGCGAGGATAGCCGCCTGTGCCGAGGATACGCACGTAGCTGTCATGGAAAGGCGCATAGCCGCAGCGGCGCATGAAGGCGATGATGTTGGTCTTGAGCTCGGATTTCTTGAGATTGACTTTCATAGTTGGAATTTAAAGCTTTGCATGCATTATAGGATAAAAAAGAGATAAATGCTATAATGGATTCCATAGGAATTAATCTTTTCGATATGCAAAAACACTGGTCTATACATAAGAAATACCCCGAAAGCTTCGGCAAGAAATTCCCGGAATTCTCCCAAATAATGCTGCAGCTCCTCTGGGATCGGGGACTTCGCGACCAGACGGCCATCGACGAATTCTTCAATCCCGACTACGAATCCGACCTCCACGACCCGTATCTCCTGAAAGATATGGACAAGGCCGCGGAGCGGATATTCGCCTCCCTCCTTGGCGACGAGAAAATCCTGGTCTATGGCGATTACGACGCCGACGGAGTGACTTCATCCGCAGTCCTTACCAGCACGCTGATCGAACTCAAGCGTACCCTGAAGAATATGAGCGCCGCGAGCGCCGCCGGCTTTTTTGACATCTATATTCCCGACCGTGAGAAGGAAGGCTACGGCATCACCGAGAAAGCGGTGGAAGAGATCGGCAGACGCAAGCCCGACCTCATCATCACGGTGGACTGCGGCGTTTCCAATGTCGAGAGTATCGGGAAAATCAATGCGCTCGGCATCGACGTCATAGTGACCGATCATCACCATGTGCCGGAAGTACGACCCGAGGCTTTTGCCATCATCAACCCCAAACAGCCGGATTGCCCCTACCCTTTCAAGATGCTCGCGGGGGTGGGCGTAGCATTCAAACTGGCTCAGGGACTACTTTCGCATCTTAAGAAGGAATATCCGGAAAAATTTGAGAGATTGAAACCAGGCTTCGAGAAGTGGCTTCTCGATCTCGTGGCGCTCGGCACCGTCGCCGACTGTGTCGATCTTCTGGGAGAGAACCGCACCCTCACCCATTATGGCCTGCTGGTACTCAATAAATCCCAGCGCATGGGAATCAAGAAGCTCCTCAGCTGCTCAGGGCTCGAGACGCGCGAGAACGGAAATTACGTCAAAGCCAAGAGCATAGACACCGTAAACATCAGCTTCAATCTCGCGCCGCGCCTCAACGCCGCCGGCCGGATGGACCATGCCAACGCCGCCTATAAATTGCTCATATCGGACGATACCCAAGAGGCGGAAGAGCTGGCAATGAAACTGGATAAGAGCAACCAGACCCGGCAGAAACTGACCGATAAGATGATGCAGGAAATCCGGACGCGCATCATGAAGAAGAAAGAGCTTCCGAAAGTAATCGTGGAGAAAGGCGAAGGATGGAAAGTGGGCCTCGTAGGACTGGTAGCAGGCAAGCTCACGGAAGAATTCTCCCGCCCGGTCCTGATCTTGAGCGAAGAAGAAGGCGTACTCGCCGGCTCCGGCCGGAGCATCCCCGCTTTCGACCTTATCGAATCCATCGAGAAATGCTCTGAGTATCTCACGCAGTTCGGCGGCCATTCGCAGGCCGCGGGGGTGAGGCTCAAGAAAAGCAATTTCAAGAAATTCGAGAAAGAGATGAATGCGATTGCGGACGATATTCTCACGGAAGCGGACCTCATACCTTCGCTTGACATCGACGCGGAAGTGGAAACGGAGAAGATTACCTGGGACCTTCTCGATGACGTGGACCGTTTCGCGCCTTTCGGCTTTGCCAACCGCAAGCCGACTTTCCTGGTCAAAAGACTGGAAGTGCACGAAGTGAAAGCGGTGGGAAGCAAACAGGATCACCTCAAGATCTGCCTCAAGACCATCTTCGGAAATAGTCGGTCCAAATATTTCCCCGGCATCGGTTTCCGCCTCGGGTATCTCCTCGAAGAGATGCCGGAAAGAGAGAACGGCCTTCGCTGGGGAGACAAGGTGGATGTGGTCTTCCAGATCGAGCTCAACGAATGGAACGGCAACCGCGAACTGCAGATGAATGTAGTGGATATAAGATTGAGCGAATAGTATCCTTTGAATTGCTACAAGACACTGAATAGAGACAAATAACCTGAAAGATTATCCCAAGAAACAGAACTAGAAAAGCGGGGCCAGGTACCGCTTTTATGATAAATTCGCCG
>CAZDCJ010000032.1:4169-12171 GCA_964503935.1 uncultured Candidatus Saccharibacteria bacterium | reverse complement strand
ATCGCGCTTGGTTTGGGACCAAGAGACTCCGAGTTCGAATCTCGGCGCCCCGACATTGACAAAAACAAAAAAATGATTTACATTCGAAGGTATCGTATAAATCCAAAGGTAATCATAAATATTGTATCTTGATAAAAAGAAAGGATTCAGGGCTGTGATATGGCTTGCAGTTATCCAGCTTTTGGCCGAATCGGAGTCCTGAATTTGTGTGATTTCGGGCTACCATTTTGCGAGGAATGATTAATGGGAAAAATTGCAATTGGACTAGTGATATGCGTGCCACTACTTATCGTTATCGGCGCTGTAGTATTTGCAGATATTCAATTCGACATCGGAATCGGCGGCCATATGAAAAGAGCCGCTGATGCTAATACTATCTAACTCGCTACGAGCGAGATGAAGATAGTCGTTACAAATATGGAAGATAGAGGATATACTAAGGGCTATACATCCATATTATATGAGACGCCCGACGAAGATATCGGGTTCTGGTACGAAAACATGAATTTATCCCTTGCGGAATTGGAATCCATAAGTCCGGATGCAGAAAAACTGGAAAAAGCAATATGCTGATGAAGTTAAGGGAAACGCTTATGGATAACTCCGACGGAGGAGATTTCATAACCGTGCCTAAGGGGATATCCAGGTATCCGTATAACCTGCTTTACGCTCTTGCTTTCTATATCTCTCTTATTATTGCTATCATAGGCGGAGCTATAGTCGTATCGGAAGTAGAAGGTTGAAAATCGGACGTCTTTCTCTCCCACGTTTGAATTACGTGTGCAATCTTGAAAATCATAAATAGAAAAGCTATATTTTACGGCTATTACAGTTTATTTGAGGTAATAGCCTTTTGTTTATTTACTTTTTGGCAAAGTAGGGTATAATGATTTTGTCTTAACGGGGCGTAGCGTAACGGCTATCGCGCTTGATTCGGGTTCAAGAGATTCCGGGTTCGAATCCCGGCGTCCCGACTAAGTTTAGAAACGCATGGAGTATCGCGACAAGGTGTATGGAAAATTTGAAATCGAGGAGCCGGTAATACTGGAGCTGATGGAGGCGCCGGAGCTCCGGAGGCTCAAGGGGATCGACCAGGCAGGGTACGGTCCTTTTTGGATGAAGGAATGTGGTATTCCGGAGGATGATTACGAGCATAGCCGTTTCTCGCATTCGGTGGGCGCCTGTCTTCTTCTTGGGAAATACGGCGCGCCGCTTGCCGAGCAGATCGCAGGACTCATCCACGACGTTTCGCATACCGCATTCTCGCATTGTACGGAATATGCGCTCAAGGATGGGAATGGGGGAGGGCAGGATTCTCAAGACCGCTCGCATGAGAGTTTTGTGCGCGGCTCGGGCATTCCCGCAGTCATTACAAAATACGGGCTTGATCTCGATTACATATTAGACGACATGAATTTTCCTCTCAAGGAAAACAGCCTGCCGGATCTCTGTGCCGACCGGATAGATTATGTGTTGCGCGATGCGCTGGTTTATGCACAGGCGGATGAGGAAGGTGTGCGGTATCTTCTTGATAATTTGCGGGCAGATGCAGGTGCCTGGTTTTTCGCTGATCTTGAGAGTGCCGAGAGGTTTGCGAAACTTTTCTTTCGTATGAACAACGAGTGCTATGCCGGATTTACCTCGGCGCGCATGTTCTGCGCGGTGGGGGATTTTGCGCGATACGCGCTCGAGAAGGGATATATCGGTTTCGCGGACTTGGAAGGGGATGATGAGTCGGTGGTGGGGAAAGCCATCGCCGCTTCGGGGGGCGATAAGGAACTGGAAAGATTATTCGCTCGGATGGAAAATAAGGTTCCGGCGATTAATGACCCCGAAAGACGCGGCCGGCATATCGTCTGCAAGTCCCGCGCCGTCGATCCATTCTTTATGGATGGCGGAAAAATAAAGAGGCTTTCTGATGCGAAACCCGGATGGGCAGCAGTTATGGCGGCGGAAAGACAGCCGAAGGAATACTATGTGAAGTTTGAGAGATAATTTCAAGCTGACCTTCTTTGTCATCTCGAAGGAATGAAATGACTGAGAGATCTGGGAATTATACGCAGATTGTAGAGGTTAGTCTTAGAATAAATTTGTTTTTCTTTGCTTGGTGAAAATCCTAGATTTCTCGCTGATTTCTCGCTCTGCTCGAAATGACAATAAAGAGGAGTAGCAGACTTTAGTCTGCGCTGCTACCTCAAGCCATCTGCTCTAAATGCGCGCGGAATAAATTCCGCTACTCTAAGATATAAGGGGCATTTGCCGGTGGCAGTGGTTTACTTTTTGGTAAAATAGAGTATACTACTAGTGTTTATCGGGGCGTAGCGCAGCTGGCTAGCGCGTAGGGCTGGGGGTCCTAAGGTCGCAGGTTCGAATCCTGTCGCCCCGACATTTGAGTGCAATGAAGACGGCTTTACGGCCCTTTTTTGATGTGTAATATGGAACATAATGGGACAGTAACTCCATATTGTTGCATTAAAACTATATGGATCTGTTATCCTGAACTTGTTTCAGGATCCTCGAAAAATAACATTAGATCCAAAACATTTTAATTAGACCATATACTACGGGGCCGAAATAATCCCCGGATTAGATTACGGAATCCGTGTTTGTCTCAGCCTCCTTCACATGTCAATGTTATGTATCAATTATATAGTTTTGACGATATACGAAGATGATCCTGAAACAAGTTCAGGATGACACGCTTAAATACGATTCGTAGCAAGATATATTTTTTGAATGTTTTAGATTAAACCTTATTCCTGACGCATCCTATCTCTGAAGGATAAACCGTCTTGATTGTCATACTGAGCTCGTTTCAGCATCCTCGATATGTCGGGTTTACTCGTCAATTGAATGGTTTTAGTGTCATGTCACGAGGATCCTGAAACAAGTTCAGGATGACAAATATAAAATATATTCCATAATAATTATAGAAAATAAGTTAATAATATTCTATAAATATGGCAGAAATCGCTCGGGCGAGAATAAAAACAATATACGGTGAAATTAGAGGATACAGAGATTCTTTATCTGAAGCAGGTGGGTATTCTGTACTAATCTTCACTGTAGATAATTTCAATTATTCTTTGGATAATTTAAGTGAAATAAGTGAAACAGATTATTCAAGATATAAAGTGTCTTCTTCGTATAAATCTCGATATGGTGACTATGAGGAACGGTACGATGTTGATGTTGTTAAAATGCAGTTGGGGGCGGTGTTATCTCGTTTGGAAGCAGAGTATGATTTTCGAACCAAGATACAGCCTATAGGGCCCAATATTGCCATTTTTAATGAAAATCACAATAAAGTTTCTGTGCAAATAAACTATACAATAAATGATTTAATAGAAAGTAATGAAAATCCCGAGGTTAAGGAAAAGTTGAAGGAACTGGACAGTGAGTTAAATAAACCTCAAAAAAATTGGGAAAAAATAAAGCCTATTCTCCTTTGGATTATAAATTTTAGTAAAGATTTATTTTTAGATATACTCCCTATTATACTTAAGAGTAATCTGGGAGAATGATGTTTATAATAAATACTAAAACCGCCCTTTCGGGGCGGTCTTATATTGTGCAAATATCGTCCAAAATTGATTACATCAGTTCCTTGACGCTCTTGCCCTGCTTGACAGCAGTGCTGAGGCACTTGGCGCAGACCTTGATCTTCTGTCCGTCGACGGTCTTGTTCTGGATGTTGATCTTCTGCGTCCGCTTGGTAGCGATATTGGAGTGGCTGCGCGACTGGCTGGAAACCGTTCCGCGACCGCAAACTTGACATGTTCTGCTCATATGGAATAATTAGGTTATTATATTGATTTTCAGGTCTAAATGATACCTAGATATCTTAGACCATATTATTAATTTTGGCAAGTATGAGTGAAATTATCCAAATATTCGGTTTCTTGGTCCTTATCTTTTCCATAGTCATCCACGAATTTTCGCACGGCTGGATGGCCGACCAGCTGGGAGATCCGACGGCCAGATATATGGGGCGCTTGACCCTTAACCCTATCCCGCATATCGACCCTCTGGGCTCGGTGCTTTTGCCTTTGTTCCTGTATCTTACGAACGCGGGATTCGTTATCGGCTGGGCCAAACCCGTCCCTTACAACCCTTACAACCTCAAGGACCAGAGGAAAGGTCCGGCGCTGGTCGCCATGGCAGGGCCGCTTTCGAACTTGCTTATCGCAGTCATCTTCGGCATCTTAGGCCGCATGCTTATGGCGCAAGGGGATATGGCCTATGCCAACGCGGTCCTCTTCTTCGATCTTATCATCCTCTATAATGTCCTTCTCGCGGTATTCAATCTCATACCGCTTCCGCCGCTCGATGGATCAAAGATCCTCGAATACGTCCTTCCTGTGTCTTTTGGCGGGGTGATGAGAGCCCTTGAGCGGCACTATATGCTTTTTCTCGTGGCTTTTATCCTATTCGGCTATCGATTTATCTGGCCGGTCATCGAGTTCTTGTATGTAGTGATATCAGGCAATTCCTTGCTGATCTGATAAAATAGGACAGGGCGCTTTCTCGACTGAAGATGCCCGAAGAAGAGGCTTTGAAAGAAACCCTCCGGACGGCAATCCACCGCAAATAGCCGGAAATCTCCTTGACACCTGCTTCTTTTCCTGCTAATCTTATGGCAAGGTAATAACTCGTTCATAGCTTCGCACGGGGGCGACAAACTCCGGTGTAGTTTTGTTTCGAAAGCGTTTTTTAAGTAACCAAAAAAGAATGTCAACTATCCAACAGCTGGTCAGAAAACCAAGAAAGAGCACGGCAAAGAAGGCGAAAGCGCCGGCGCTTCTGAAGAATTTCAATTACATCAAGAACAAGCCGACCAATGCAGTCCGCGGCGGAAAGAAGGGCAATCCCTTCAAGAGAGGCGTGTGCGTGAAAGTCGGAACCATGACCCCTCGTAAACCGAACTCAGCGCTGCGGAAATTCGCCAGGGTCAAGCTTACCAACGGCATGGAAGTCACCGCTTACATCCCGGGCATCGGACACAACCTCCAGGAGCACTCCGTGGTCATGATCCGCGGCGGGCGCGTTAAAGATCTTGCCGGTGTGCGTTACCATATCGTCCGCGGCGTTTTGGATGCGGGTGGAGTCGAGAACCGCAAGCAGGAGCGGAGCAAGTACGGAGCCAAACGACCTAAAGGAAAGGCTTAAATCTAAATCAGTTATCTAATCACCATGGGAAGAAGAAAAAAAGTATATACGAGGCACTATGAGCCGGATGCCAAGTACAACAACGTACAGGTCGGGCGCTTCATCAATTACATCATGAAGGATGGCAAGAAGAATGCCGCTTCCAAAATAGTCTACACCGCATTCGATATCGTTCAGGACAAGACCAAGCAGAATCCGGTAGAGGTGTTCGAAGCGGCTATCAATAAGGTAGCGCCGATCCTTGAGATCAAGTCCAAGCGCGTCGGTGGGGCGACCTATCAGGTGCCGATGGAAGTGCGGGGCGATCGCAGGTTGCTGCTCGCATTCCACTGGACTATCGCTGCGGCCAAGGCCCGCAAAGGAAGACCGATGGCAGAGAAGCTTGCCGCGGAAATCATGGATATCCAGGCCGGGACCGGAGCAGCCATCAAGAAGAGAGATGACGTGCAGAAGATGGCAGAATCCAACAGAGCATTCGCGCATTTTGCATAAATTCGTGCCAGATAAGAAGACGGACCTTCGGGTCTGTCTTTTTTTGTGTGGATATCAGACACACCCCGCCTGGAATTGATCCTCGACCTGATCGGGGAGGCGCTCTCCTCAAGAGGGGAATAAACGCATAGCTGTCATTGCGAGCTTATGCGTAAGCGTAAGCGTGGCAATCCCGAACCTATGCGGATAAGACCGTAGCAGGAAGCTTCGGGGATTGTAATTCCGAGGACGATGTTTACTATGAGGAGGTATTGACCTTCCTATATATTTGTTTCCATGATACAATGGAAAATTGTGTGGCATATACTTATCGAAGAGAACCGCCGTATAGGAAACACCGGATGCCCATTTAACTTGCGGGATTAATCTCAAACATATGGAAAAAGAAATCAAAAGACTGCACAATCGTATCGACCAGGAAATCGGTATATTTTTCCAGGCAAAGATAGACGAAGCCGCCGAAAGGCGTATGCCCAAGGAATTCACCGAGGTGCTGGAAAATACCCGGGAATATCTCTTGCGGGGAGGCAAGCGTTTGCGGCCCATACTTTTCTACTACGGATATGTCGCCGCGGGCGGAGAGGATAAAGAGGAGGCGCTACGCGCGTCGGTCGCCATGGAACTTCTTCATACGTATTTTCTCGTCCATGACGATATCGTGGATCGAGATGAGGTGCGGCACGGCGGACCTTCGATGCACGCCCTCTACCGGCAGAGTTATGAGAAGAGATTCGAGGGCAAGAACGTGAAGCATTTCGGTTTGGCGATGGCGATCAACGCGGGAGACATGACTTCCGAATGGAGCCTCGAGGCGCTTCTTGGGACGGCATTTTCGCCGGAGAGGAAAATCGAAGCGATGAGGAAGCTCTGCCGGATAGCGGAAGAGACCATCGTCGGACAGGTTCTCGACGAGTTCACGGAGATGGAAGACGATATCCGCGAGGAGAGGATATTCGCCGTGCAGGAATACAAGACCGCCCGTTATACTATCGAAGGGCCGCTCCAGATGGGAGCGATCCTGGCCGGGGCAGAGGAAAAGGAGCTGGACTTCATCGCGAGCTTTTCCCGGCCGCTCGGAATCGCTTATCAGATGCAGGATGACATCCTCGGAATCTTCGGCAATCCTTCGCAGATAGGCAAGTCGGTAGGAGCCGATCTTCGCGCCGGAAAGAAGACGCTGCTGATTTCTTACGCGCTCCGGGAAGCTTCCCCGGAAGACAAGGAGTATCTCTCGTCGCGTTTGGGAAAAAGGGATCTCACTGATGAGGAAATAGGCCGGATGGGGGATATCATCAAGGCAACCGGATCACTCCGATATTCCGAGGAGATGATCGAACAGCTCGCGCAGGAGTTCAAGGAAAAGATCCAAAGCGGAGGAGAAGGTATCGGAGACAGGTATGCTTTTCTGGGAGGGTTTGCGGATTATCTTCTGGGGCGGGAGATGTAGTAGCTTGAAAGCCAAATCTTGTTTGGGTGGGGAATCATCTTAGAAATCCGGCTGTGGAAAAAGCCGGATTTTTGTATGTCTCAGTGCGGAAAATATAGCCTAGAAAAGCCAAAAAGCCACGAAAATTTGACTGGGGGGAGGTGGGATTGGCAAATGTATTGATGTGGTGTATAATGGTGATGTAGGTGAGAAAAGTGGATAAAAGTGGGGAAATCCTTAATAAACTGTGGATAACTTAAACAGATGTTCATCGGCGAATACAACCACAATCTAGATGAGAAGGGGAGATTGGCCATTCCGGTCAAGTTTCGCGAAGACCTCCGGGGCGGTGCGGTGGTGACCAAGGGTCTCGACGGCTGTTTGTTTTTGTATCCGATGAATGAATGGAGGATCCTGGCGGACAAGCTGAGTCAGCTGCCGATCAGCCAGGCCAATACCCGCGCTTTCGCCCGTCTTATGCTTGCCGGCGCGATGGATGTTTCTTTGGATAAACAGGGAAGGATCGTCATTCCTGATTATCTAAGGAAATATATCAATCTTACGAAGAAGGTGGTGATCAACGGGCTCTACAATCGCCTGGAAGTCTGGGACGAAGGTGCTTGGGAAGAATATAAGCAGAAGACCGAGGCTGACAGCGGAGATATTGCCGAGCAGCTGGGCGGCATAGGAATCTGAAAATAAGATCGATTACTGATAATAGATAAGAATATATCTGGGTATTCGGAAGCGGAATAAGGATCCGTAGCAAATTTAAATTACATTAGAAACAGATACGTAAATGGCATATTCTCACATCCCGGTCCTCCTAAATGAGGTGCTCCAGTATCTGGATCCTCAGCCGGGTGAAAATCTCATAGACGGCACGGTGGGGGGCGGAGGGCACAGCAAGGCGAT
>CAZDCJ010000032.1:0-4069 GCA_964503935.1 uncultured Candidatus Saccharibacteria bacterium | reverse complement strand
GGCATCTCGTTCCTTCGGAATTCGCCGCTCGACATGCGGCTGGGGGGAGAAGAGATGGCTGGGGGAGTGAGCGCGGAGAAGATACTGAACGAATATAGCGAAGATAAGATTTTCAATATGATAAGGGACTACGGCGAAGAAAGATACGCGAAGAACATCGCGCGCAAGATAGTCGAAGTAAGGAAAGAGAAAAGGATCGAGAGCACGAAGGAGCTGGTGGATATCATAGCCGAGGCGGTGCCGGGGAAGTATAAGCACAGCAGGATACATTTCGCGACCCGCACCTTCCAGGCGTTGCGTATCGCGGTCAATGCCGAACTCATCAATCTGGAGAAAGTCCTTCCTGAGATATTGGACGAGATGGAAGTGGGCGGAAGGATCGGGATTATTTCCTTCCATTCGCTCGAAGACCGCATCGTGAAGAGGTTCTTCGCCCAGGAATCGCGGGACTGCATTTGCGGACCGGAAGTTCCCGTCTGCGTATGCGGCCACAAGAAGAGGCTGGAAATCGTGACTCGGAAGCCGGTGAGGCCTGCGCCTGAAGAGATGGAGAAGAATCCCCGCTCAAGGAGCGCGAAACTCCGAGTTGCAAAAAAAATAGCTTAAATAGATTTAATCAGAAATAAAAAGATGGCAAAGTTAAGAAGACGAAGCCCACGCTTTGAAAACAGAAAAATGACGCTTCCGACGGCGAAGAGAAAGACGGTGTCCCAGAAACTCAGGGAGAGCGAGTCTTTTTTGGCGGTTTTGTCCATATTTTGCCTCACTGCGATAGGCGTCTCCTATCTTTTCCAGACCAATAGCATGGCCACATCAGGATATGAAGTAGAGGACTACGAGAGCCGGCTGGAAGAACTTCGCGCCGAGAACCAGGACATGAGGAACGAGGAAGCTGAGCTCCGTTCCATCAAGAATCTGGAAGCGGAGAAGGATGAACTCTGCGAGGTTGATTCTACTGAAGTGGACTATGCTACTTATACGGATACGGAGATGGCCTTGAGATAAGAGCCTACTGCTAATCTCCGATTTAGGCTGCAAGTTTCCGATTTAGGCTGCAAAACTTCCAAGTCTTGTTGGGTTATCACCGATAGCCTTCCTCGGCTTTCAAGCTCTTCGCACCAAATCTGAAGCTTTCGCGACGAAAGAGAGATCAGCAGGAGGCTCTAAATTAAGATCTGGGGAGGGTGCTCATATATGAAACCTAAACGCAAGGACAAAAAAAGGGGCGGATCAAATTCGCGGATGCGGTTATTGGCCGCTGTGATTTTTTTGTTGTTCACGGTCATCCTTGTCCGGCTCGTGCAGCTGCAGGTGCTCAAGTACGGATTCTATAGCGCGATGGCGCAGGACCAGCATGAGCTCTATACGGATATCGTTCCCCAGAGAGGAGATATATACATAAGGGACGAGGCTTCCGGGGGGCTCTATCCGGTCGCGGTTAATAGAGAACTGAATCTTATCTATGCAGTGCCGCGGGGCATCGAGGAAGCGGATCGGGAGACGAGCGCGCGGATCCTGGCGGAAAGACTGGAACTGGATTACGGGGAGGTTCTGATAAAAATCAGCAAGGCAGATGACCCTTACGAGGTCATAAAGAACAAGGTCTCGGAAGAGACAGCATCGGGAATAGAAGAAGAAAATCTTGCCGGAATAGGGATTGCGCCGGAAAGCTTCCGCTATTACCCGGGCGGAGAACTGGCTGCGGATGTGATCGGGTTCGTGGGGTACGGCGGGAATGAGAAGAAGGGGCAATACGGCATCGAAGGGTACTGTGAAGACGAGCTGAAAGGAGAGTCGGGATTTCTCTCGCAGGAGAAGGATGCGTTCGGCAGCTGGATATCATTCGGTGACAAGAGTCTGGAATCAGCGACAGATGGGGACGACGTGGTGCTGACGCTTGATTATACAGTGCAGTATCTGGTAGAGAAGAAACTGAAGGAGGGCGTAGAGAATCACAAGGCGGAAGGAGGAACGGCTATCATCATGGAACCGTCCACGGGGGCGATCCTGGCGATGGCGGATTATCCTACTTACGATCTCAATGATTATTCGAAAGTGGAGGATATGAGCGTATATCTCAATTCCGCGATCCATGACGTATATGAGCCGGGGTCGGTGCAGAAGGTCATAACTATGGCGATCGGTATCGATACCGGAAAAGTAAGTCCCGGCACGACCTATACCGATACGGGGCTGGAAAAGATCGACGGGTGGAGTATACAGAATTCGGACTATAAGGCGAACGGAGTGCAAACAATGGTCCAGGTGCTGGAGAAGTCGCTCAATACCGGAACCATATTCATCGAAAGGCAGGTAGGTAAGAAAGATTTTTACGGATACCTGAAGAAATTCGGGCTGGATAGCGTAACAGGGATAGAGGTCGGCGGGGAAGCGGTCGGAAATCTCAGCAATCTGGAAATCAATAGTGATATCAATTATGCCACGGCTTCGTTCGGGCAAGGTATCTCGGTGACGCCGATCGGATTGGTGACGGCGGTATCCGCGCTCGCCAACGATGGCAAGCTGATGAAGCCATATATCATCGACAGTCTCAAGGATGCGGATGGGAATATCGTGAAGATGGAACCGCAGGTGGTGAGGCAGGCAGTGTCAGCGCGGACGGCAAACCTGGTTTCAGCGATGATGGTGAGCGTGGTAGAGAACGGGCATGCCAAGGGCGCCCAGATACCCGGCTATAAGATCGGAGGCAAGACCGGGACGGCGCAGATTCCGAGCAAGGACAAGAAGGGATATGAAGCGGACAGGACTATCCATACGTTCGTCGGTTTCGGGCCGATGCCCAATCCGAAGTTCGTCATGTTGGTGAAGCTGGATGCTCCCCAGGCGCGATTTGCCGAGAGCACTAGTGTGAAAGTATTCCATGATATAGCAGAGGAGCTGGTGCAGTATTATCACCTCGCTCCGACGGAGGAGACGGAAAATGACGATTAGAAAAATAACGATATCAATATATGCCAAAGACGGTCGAGAAAATCCTGGACATCCTCTCGGCGAGGATAGTCGAGAAATACAAGCCGGTAGTAATCGGAGTCTTTGACGACTGCGGGGATGGTACGGTTTCTTTGATGATAAAGAAGATCCTTGAGAAGAAATACGCGGTCTATCTGAGCGGTCCTATAAGCGGGCCGGAAAGGGAAATCCCCTATGCCATGATCGGAGTGGAAGAGGATACCGGCGATGGAATGGCGGCCGCGGCGATGAAGGGAATCGGACTAGCTTTGCGGAAAAATGGTTCCTATCCGAATATCATCATCCTGAGGATGGAAACGCGCAAGGTGGGTGATATGAAAAGACTTCTGGAGATAGTCAGGCCGGACATATCCGTCTTCGCGGCGGGTGAGACTTGCCATTCCGATGATCCGGCGAAGAAGGGAAAGTGTTCTGTGGGGGAAAAATCGTTGCTTCTGCGGTCGTTGCGGAAAGACGAGGTTACGATCTTCTGCGCGGATGATGAGACGATAAGAGCGATAGCTCAGAAGTCTCGAGGGAAGAAGATCGCGTTCGGGTATGGGGAAGAGGCAAAAGTGCGAGGAAAGATATTTCGCGCCGAGGGGAGCGACGAATGGACTAGCTTCAAGATCTCTTATCGGGGTACGATAGTGCCATTCCAGTTCTCTTCCGGAGTGGGCGAGAAGAAGGTCTGTGCCGCGCTCGCGGCCGCGGCGGTCGGGCTCCATATGGGGTTCAATCTGGTGGAGATCTCCGAGGCGTTGAGGATATAGGCAGACAGGCGGCGGACAACAGAGGGGTATCTGGAATATAAATACACCCCGTCGCCTCGTAGGCGCCACCCCCTTTCAAAGAGGGGAATATACCTGCGAGTGTCGTTCCCGAGAAGTCGGGAATCCGGGAAACGTATTGTCATTTTTAATCTTTGTCTTACAAGGATAAATTTTATAAGAAATTGGAATTATCAAAAGTATCCGGAATTCTCCTCTTGCCTTTTTGCTTTCTTGTGCTAAAATACTTGTGTTTTATGCCGCCTTCGTCTACCGGTTAGGACATCAGGTTCTCATCCTGAAAATAGGGGTTCGATTCCCCTAGGCGG